>NZ_SOGK01000085.1:0-44587 GCF_004564305.1 Cryobacterium sp. TMT3-29-2 | reverse complement strand
ATCGAGGTCATCGACGAGGCGGTGATCCTCCCCGAACTCGCCGCCGCCTAAACTAAAACAGCTGACCCGCACGGTGTTGAGAAACTCCACCACTCAGCGGGACGTGACCAGACGGAGAGCGGCGTGCACTCGTTAAGGCGCTCTGAAACCACCCACGGTTACGTCAGGCGAGCCCGATAACGGATGCAATATAGAGTGCCGCTAACAAACCACCGGTCACTGCGGCGGTTGCTGATCCCGCAGCGAACCACAAGGCATGCGGGTGGCTAGTTCTTGAAGTCCTTGCGTCGGTTCGCGTGCTCACTAGATTCCTAGCTGTCAGGGCCGGTTCATGTTCTCCCGCTGCTTCCATGATGGCACTCCGCTGAAGACGGTATCTCGAAGACGCACACGGATCCAACGCCGTCTCCTGCCCGTAAGCGGAACCTCCTACGGGACGGGTGAGACAGCAGTCCCGCGGTGCCACCAACTATGCGCGGTGCGCTCGAGGTGACAGACAGCGCTCGCGGGCCGCGGTCACCTCAGTGATTGGACAAAAGTGCTTGGCCGATGATGCGGGCACCGTCGGGAAATGCCCCCGGGTTCGGCCCGGAGTAGTTGAGCCTGATGAAGGGGCCGGTGGCCTCGGCCGGGAACCAACTCGATCCGGCAGCGATTAGGACTCCGGCGGCTTCGCAGTCTGCGACGAGCCGCTCGAGGCTTGTCCCATCGGGCAAGCGAGCCCACAGATTGAGACCACCAGTCGGAACCGTGGTTATGTGGGCGTCGGGTGCATGCTCGCGCAGACTCGTCAGTAGCAGATCTCGCCGGGCCCGCAGCTGCGGGCGAAGGCTGCGGAGGTGGGTCTGCCAACCGGGCTGGGTGACGACGTCAAGCACTGCGGCTTGAAGGATCCCGCTGACGTACATCGATTCGGCACCGCGGTCAACGAGAATGCGTTCCTGGGCGGGGCCGCGGGCAATGATTGCCGCCACGCGCAGGGACGGCGAGACGCTCTTCGTGAGAGATCGCACATAGACGACGTGGCCGGCGTCATCGCGCGCGGCGACAGGATGCGGGTCGGTATCGATGCCGAAGTCGTGGGCCCAGTCGTCCTCGACCAGAAAGGCGCCGTGCGCCCGAACAACGTCGAGGATCTGCGTCGTCGTGGTCTCTGACCACTGTGCGCCGGTCGGGTTCGCATAGGTGGGCTGTGCATAGAAGACCCGCGAACCGGTTTCCTGGAACGCCCGAGCGAGCTCGTCGGGATCGGGCCCCTCAGGTCCGGACGGAACCGGGACCACGTCGACGCCGGCTTGAGCCGCAGCCTGGATCGCGCCCCAATAGGTGGGCGATTCCATCAGCAGCGGTGCTCCGGTGGTGACCAGGGCACGAAAAATCGTGGCCAGACCGCTTTGGCTCCCGGGAAGCACGATGACATCACTTGGCAGGGGCGGAGTCACGCCGACCGGTGTCGCGGCACCGAGCTCCTGGGCGAACCAGGACTGCAGCTCCGGAAGCCCCGCGACCGGTGAGCGTGTCAGTGCCGCCTCGCTGCGGGCCGCGCGCGCCAGCGCCGACCGCACCAGCCGCTCCGGCAACAGCTCCCGGTCCGGATATCCGGAATGCAAAGCAATGCTCCCCTGCGGCGCGGCACGCAGCGCGGGGCTCAACCCGCCGAGGTGACTGCTCGGGGAACGCAGGGCCGCGGTCTGCCAGCTGAAGTCGAGCGGGCGCGCGGTACGTACCGCGCGAACGAAGGCGCCGGCCCCCGGACGGGTTTCAATTAGCCCCTGCGCCACAAGAGTGCGCAGTGCTTTCTGTACTGTCACCGGGCTTGCCCCGTACTCGGCGACGAGCATCCGGCTGGTGGGCAGCCGAGCGCCCGGCGCCTGGCCAACAATCCATTCACGCAGTGCGGCCACGATCCGAAAACTGCTATCGTTGTCCATGTCAGATAACAATAGCGCTATCAAGTGGATGCCCGCACCGCTATCCCCTTCCCGGGCCGGCCTCGCTTGGGGGCTGCTGGGTGTCGCCGCGTTTTCCTTCACCGTGCCGTTCACCCGCGTGGCCGTCGAGAGCATGTCACCGTTGTTCATCGGATCCGGGCGCGCTGTTATCGCTGCCGTGCTCGCCGCGGCCGCCCTGATCATCACGCGCCAGCACCTTCCGCGCGGCATTCAGTGGCTTCGCCTCGCCGTCGTCGCAGGTGGTGTCGTCGTCGGCTTCCCTCTCCTGACGTCCTTTGCCCTCACGACGGCGTCGGCCAGTCACAGCGCCGTAGTCATTGCTCTCCTTCCAGCCGCGACGGCCGTCATGGCCGTCATCCGCGGCCACGAGCGACCACCGCTCCCGTTCTGGATCATGGCCGCCGTCGGAGCCCTGGTGGCCGTGGCCTTCGCCTCCCAGCAGGGAGGGGGAGGCATCCGCTGGCACTGGTCAGACCTGCTCCTGTTCGGTGCCGTCGTGGCCGCGGCCATCGGCTATGCCGAAGGCGGCCTGCTCGCGCGCGAGATCGGAGCGTGGCCAACCGTGTCGTGGGCCCTCGTTCTGGCCGCGCCTCTCATGGTCACCCTGACAACAATCGCCATCGTCAACCAGCCACCCACCGGCACGCCCACCCAATGGGCCGCATTCGCCTACCTCGGCGTGGTGAGCATGTTCCTGGGATTCTTCGCCTGGTACCGCGGACTGGCCATCGGGCCCATGGCCCAAGTCAGCCAGGTACAACTCACCCAACCCGTCCTCAGCATCGCCTGGGCCGCCCTCATCCTCCACGAAAAGCTCACCTGGCAGACGATCATCGGCGGCATCGCGGTCATTCTCTGCGCCGGCATCGCCGTGCGAACACGCCTGAATCGCGTCAAGCCCACACGCTCCGCCGAGGACCGTGCAGTTGAATCATCACCAGTCGGGGCGATGCCCAGCACCAACCTTCCATAAGCCGAACGCCCAATGGGAATTCCTGCCAAGCGTGCGAGCATGTGCGATGCTGTCTCCCATGGGGAGGCTGAGTCGACAGGATGTGGCCGCCTGCAAGCCGGGAGCGGTCGCGTTCACGATGTTGCTGGGGGTATTTCTCGGCGTGGCTTCAGCCGCAGCCCTAGCCACCGGGGCGCATCTCACTGCCGCCCTGGCCAATCCCCAAGTTGCGACCCCATCCCTCATGGTTCAACTTATGCTCAGCACATTTGGTGGTCTCGTGTTCAGTTTGGCCGCAGTTGTTGGTGCCTCTCTAGCGCTGTGGATCATCGATCATCGTTTGCAGCGTCCACCTGTCGTGCAGGGGATCATCGCGGGTATCGGTGCGGCCCTCCCCGGACTGGGGCTGTTCGCCTACCTCGGCCAGACAGCGACCGTGGGCTCCGGTGGAGCTGCCGGCACCCTCGCATTCGTCGCGGTGGCGTCCTTCACGCTGATGTACATCAGGTCGAGCGCCCACACCTCAAGTGGCCCGAGGCCGCACCGACCTTTGCGAGGGACAGCGGCATCACGCTCTAACAGCAACAACACAGCAGCGGGCAGGGGAACCCGCTCCGGGACGGCCTATCGCATTACCTGTTCTGAAGACCTTCGGCACTGGAGCCCAGCCGCATGAGCCGACAATTAGAAGATCTGCTTCGGTTCCCGCTGGTATTTCCACTCATCGGCCAAGAGCGCGTATCCGATCCCGTCAATCCATCCGAGGTCACGATGGAGGGAGTCACGCACGCCGTGCATTTCGTGGCGCATTCCTATCCGCTCGGCGAGGCGACGGGACGGCTCGTTCGCCGCAAACATTTCCGCCACGACCCGATGTAGTTGCAGATCCTCGAAGCAGAGCCGCAATGCTTCCCGGACAGCTTCAGTCGCAAACCCCTGGCCGCCCATGCTCGGGTTCAGGGCCCAGCCAAGCTCAGCCTGCATGCTTCTGGCGCCATCGGCTACCTCTCGCTGACCCCAAGCGTCCTCCACCTTGACCATGAGGTCTCCGATGATCTGGCCGTCCACTTCGATGACCAGAACGTCACGGAGTCGCCTTTGAAGGAGCCTTCGCCAGTCCGCTTGGTCGGCTGGCCTCCACGAACCCCACCGACTGACTTCCTGGAGCTGCCGGTAGGCCCACATGGCGCTCTCATCGGTCATGCTCACTCGGCGCAAAGTAAGACGTTCTGTTGACAACGGCCACGTGACGTGGTCGAGCGGCGTAGAAGGGGTGTCGTCCGTCATTTAGCTATCGTGCCAGTTACGGGCCCGCCGTGTGCCGCGCTCGGAACGGACTATGCGTGCCTGATCGATCACCGAAGACTTTTCCACGGACACGCTGAAAGCGCCACTCACCGCTGCGAAAAATCCCATGAAGCGGTGCTGTTCACAGCGCGAGGGACGCCGGCCACGCTTCGCGGTCCACCGCGAGGATCAGCACAACGATGCCCCCGATGAGTACACGCACCGCTCTAGATTGCGTCTCGGTCATTGTCTTTGCCCCAGTTGACGGCCCGGGTGGCGGAGTCCCTCGTCGCCAGAAGACGAAGCCTTCTGGCACAGCGCGGAGATGCGTGACTTCCTCAACAATTCAGACTTCACAGTCGATGACGAAACGCTCGTCGTGCTGGAGCGGTTCCAATTGATTGAGGCGCTCGGCCAGGCAGAGCATTAGCCCTCGTACCGGCAGCCCAACATTGAGCGGCGTAGAGCCACGCTTGATCCGCAAGCCCTTGCATCACACGGGACACTAAGTGTCCGCATTTTGCTGTCTCAGCTAGATCCAACGGCCATCTGCAGCCTGCGAGACCGCTTTCACGGAACTACTTGAAGCGTGCCTCTCCGCATAGGAAACCAATACCGCGGCAGCAATCGCCGCCACGACCGCCAGCACGAAAGTAATCCCGACGATGACCACCAGCCAGGAGGCGGACCCTTGCACCGAATCCACTATTCCAGCAAGGGATCCCAACAGCATGGTTCCCGCGGCTGCCCCTACGGCGGCCAACGCAACGCGCCTGCTTGGCCGTCTCTCAAACCGCCGGTCGAATAGCGCTACGGAGGCCCAACCTCCAAAGACGGCTGCCGCCGCGACGAGCAATCCGATCAGCCCGTACAAGACCGTTACCGTTGACGACCTCACCTGAGACGCCTCCCCGGCTCGTTCAGATCAAGAGCGTCCGAGCGCCTGTTGCGGAGCTTCCAATGCCGACCGGCAAAGTGGTCACCCGATGCCGCTTCGCCGAGACGCACCTCAGCATGCATACGTATTTGCAGTGCAGCTTCCCAAACGCCACTCCCCCGAAACGTCAGAACCACGGCGACTTGGCGCCGAATCTGCGCCCATGGACGTCCGCCTTACGGGCCGATTGGGCGTTGGAGATTGTGAGCGTCGCTATGATCACCACATGGCCGCCAACATCGCAATGCTTGTAATGGGCATCATTGCGATCCCCTCGGGCGTTGCCATCCTGCTTTGGCCTGAACCTCTCGCGAAGTTCTTCAAACTTCTGGGCGACACGATGACCATGTATCCAGAGAAGATGCGGAGCACTGTTTACAAGACTGGGAACCTTCGTATCGCGGGCGTCGGCTATGTAGTCTTTGGGGTCTTCGCATTCACCATTCTTGTCTGGCGTCTGACCCACGGCTACGAGTTTTAGACACGCGCTCTTCGCTCACGGTTCCCTTGCGGTCCCTGGTCCTGATCGGCAGCCGCTCCCCCGTTTCGCACCAGACGCGTGCCGGCAGACGTCGGGTCAGTGGCATACGACACAGCTATCTGGCTGGATTCTGAGAGATCCTACTGGGCTTGGCGAACCGGGCGGAGTAGTGGTCTTTCTGGACGCTGAATTCTCCCGAGAACGTCGCGCGGCGCTTGCCGAGAAGTTCACTTTTTTCCGTATAGTCTGCTTGGTGCAGGAAGACGAACTGAGGTAGAACGTCGATGGATATGAAGCGCACGGGGAAGATCAGTCGCGATTACAAGTTTGGGCCGTCAGCGTCCGAAAGGCCAACGACGCCAGCCGCGGTCTCCTACGCTTTCCTTTCGATTACGGCGGGGGCTGGCTTGGCGTTAGTCCTCACCGTCTCGGGGCTCGTCAGTTCCCCGTGGGCTACGGCACAAACCATAACCATTATTCTGGTGGTTCTGAGCTACACCGTGGCGAGCGCTTGGCTTGTTGTGATGCCCGTTGTAGCCGGGTTGCTTGCGACTAGAGGGCGGCGCTGGCCGGTGATCTATCTCACAGTGTTCGCAGCGACTCAGCTACTTGCTCTCGTGGTCCCGACAGTGCTGGGGGTGTTGTCTACTGTCCTCACTGTGCTCGGTTGTGTGCTGCTCTGGTTGCCCGAATCACGAGCATTTTCCAAGTCGACTGCCTCACATCGACGGGACTTGCGCCACTCCTGACCGCTTCCTATAGCCAGCAGAGCCGATCAACAATTTCGATTTGAGTGGTCACCGCCAGGACTGCGGATCTGCCGCTTGTAACAGGGCGCACTACTCCAAACCGGGGGTTCATCCTGCACAGAACAGTGAGCACTCGGCACCCGCAGGAGTCGCCGTTATTTGAGCGCCTCCGACAAAACCTGGAGAGCAGTCATCTCCGCACCGGACCCCGATGCCGTACGGGAGTCTCTCACCGAGCTACACGGCGATCTCCTCACCCTGGTTCAGTCGAGATGGACCCAACAGCAGTACCGCGATGCCGGCGTACACCTCGCCCACCAGGTCGAGCTCTGGGCTCTCTCAACACTCATCGACCAAATCAACGATGACGGTGTCGACCACCTCATCGCGACACCACGGGCGATCACGGCCGAGATCGAAGCGTGGCACCGCGACCTCCCGGCAGGACTCGTCACTCTCAAACCGATGATCCGCCCCACCTAGCACGACCCAGCACCAGACCTGCCCGCATAAGGTTCCTCCTACGGACTCATTCTTGAATCGTCTGACCTTGTTCAACCACCGAGCACAGCGTCGAGGATCTCAGCCGTCACGGGGTCGACCAGGTCGGCCGTGACAATGTAGCTGTTTCGCGTGGTCTGCTCGTTCGCATGGCCGAGCAGTCGAGATGCCAGCGTGATGCCGGCGGCCCGCTCGATGAGCGTTGCCGCGGTGCGTCGGTAGATGTGCGTGGTGTATTCGTCGACATCGACTCCCAGTTTGACCAGGTTTGCGCGCTCGTCGGCAATGAGCGAACGGAGTAAGCGCTCGTAGTTGCTGACGCTCAGTGAATGGCCGGACTTGGTGGCGAACAGTGACGCCTCGGGGTCGGGATCGGCAAGGGCCAGCCGGCGCCGAACGGCCGCTGCGGCCATCGATGGGAGAGCGATGCTGCGCCGTTGTCGCGAGCGCTTCGGAGAGGCTTTGCGATGGATCCCTTCTGCCTTCGTGCTGACAATGGTTCCGTTGACGACGAGGGTCGGAGGCAGGGTCGTCATGTCCACGTCGCAGCGACGCAGGCCGAGGCATTCTCCGATCCGGATCGAGGTGCCCAACATGATTTCCATGCCGTCGATCAAGATCCGGTAGTTGGGCCTCGGACCGTCCTCCCGCGTGATTCTCCACTGCTGCATGAGTTTGCGGATGGTGGTGATTTGCACCGTGGTGAGTGTCGACTCCTTCTTCGGCGTTGTCGGCAAGCGCTGAACGTCGCGCACAGGATTAGCGCCCATCGCATCGTCGCGCACGGCGTAGCCACAGATGAGACTCAAATCCGCGCGGGCGTGACGTGCTTTCAAGATCGATTCCTCCTCCAGAATTTTTTGGAGAATGCGGTCGCAGCGCCCGACGGTGAGCCGGTCAAGCTGCACTCCCCCGCACCGAGGCAGGATAACCAGTCGTGCTGTCGTCTCATACGATTCATAAGTCGAGTAGGTGAGGCTGCCGGTCTTCGCGCGGGTGAGGATCTGAGGCAACCAGAGCTCGACTGCATCGGCAACCGTGTTCGACGGCGCAAGGCTCCCAAACCCACCGGTCGACAAGGCCATTGCCTGGCGGCCGACCTCGGTGCGAGCCCGTTCCTCGATCTCCGCGGTCGCGCCGAGACGATGCAGAGCGCCGCTGTCGTCACGGGTAGAGGCACGGGCCCGGTACCGGCCACTGGGGAGGCGCTTGACGCCGATCTTGCCCAACTCACCGGCGGGGATCTGCGGCTTACCCATGCCGATGCTCCTGGACCCAGACGAGCACGTCCTGGACGTCGTAGCGTACGTGCCGGCCGAGCTTCAGGTACGGCGGGCCCGTATGGGTGAGACGCCAATCTTCCAGCGTGCGCTCGGGGAGTCGAAGCAACTTGGACAGTTCGTGCTGGGTGAGGAACGTCGGAGTAACCTGCGTTGTCGCGTCCATGCCCAAAAGGTGCGTAGGCGCTACCGGGAGCCATCCGCGTGGGCCGTGACAGATCAGTATCTGTCCGGGCCGCACGACAACCCAGCACTGCTGCCTGGGGTATCTGGTGTCGTATCTGGTAATTCAGCCCGTTTCGGGCCTCGAAGGAAGGATGGGCGATGGGTGATATCGCCGCGGAATCCTGCGCCTGCTACTGCTGGGGTACCTGGACTCGAACCAAGAACAACTGAACCAGAATCAGTCGTGTTGCCAATTACACCATACCCCACTGCCCATTCCGCGGAACGGACCGACTCGTAACTCTAACCCACTCTGGGAGTTGCGACAAACTCGGAGCCGAAATATCCGGCGGCTCGCCGGGGCAGGCCCCGTGACCGGCCCCGACGACGCAGGTCACTCGGGGGTGGTAGCCGCCAAGCGGGCGAGGCGCAGCACGGACTCCGCCTTGCCGAGGATCTCCATCGACTCGAACAGCGGCGGCGAGATGCGACGGCCGGAGACAGCGACCCGCAACGGTCCGAAGGCCACGCGCGGCTTGAGGGCGAGCCCATCGATCAGCGTCTCGGTCAGGCTCGTGTGCACGCGGTCGTGGGTCCATTCCGCTTCGGGAATGTCGAGCAGCGCGGCCGTGGACGCGGCGAGGATCTCGCGCGCGTTCTTCGGGAGCGAGGCCAGCGCATCCGGCTGGTACACCAGCGAGTCGCCGCCGATGAACAGGAAGCCGAGCATGCCGGGCGCCTCGCCGAGAAGGGCGATTCGCTCCTGCACGAGCGGTGCGGCCGCCTCGAGGATGGCCTGCTGCACCTCGCTGAGCGGCTCGGACACGTCGCCGGCGGCCACCAGGTACGGGATGACCCGGGCTGCGAAGTCGGCGGGCTCGAGCAGACGGATGTGGTCGCCGTTGAGCGACTCGGCCTTCTTGAGGTCGAAGCGGGCCGGGTTCGGCAGCACGTCGACGACGTCGAACGCGGCGATCATCTCGTCGATCGTGAACACGTCGCGGTCGCTGCTGAGCGACCAGCCGAGCAGCGACAGGTAGTTGACCAGTCCCTCGGGCACGAAGCCGCGGGCGCGGTGGTGGAACAGGTTCGACTCGGGGTCGCGCTTGGAGAGCTTTTTGTTGCCCTCGCCCATCACGTAGGGCATGTGCCCGAAACGCGGTACGAACGTGGCCAGCCCGATGTCGATCAGCGCGTGGTACAGCGCAATCTGGCGCGGCGTGGAGGAGAGCAGGTCTTCACCCCGCAGCACGTGGGTGACGCCCATCATCGCGTCGTCGACCGGGTTCACGAACGGGTACAACGGATGCCCGTTGGGCCGCACGACGACGAAGTCACTGAACGAGCCGGCCGGGAAGGTGATCTCGCCGCGAACCAGGTCGTCGAAGGAGATGTCCGTGTCGGGCACCTTGAGGCGGAGCGCCGGCGAGCGACCCTCGGCGCGGAAGGCCGCCTTCTTCTCCTCGGTCAGGTCGCGCTCGAAGTTGTCGTAGCCGGCCTTGGGGTCGCGGCCGAGGGCGACGTTGCGCACCTCGATCTCCTCGCCGGTGGCGAAACTCTCGTAGATGTGGCCGGAGGCCTTGAGCTGCTCGATCACGTCACGGTAGATGTCGTAGCGCTCGGACTGGCGGTAGGGAGCGTGCGGTCCGCCGACCTCGACACCCTCGTCCCAGTCCAGGCGCAGCCAGCGGAGCGCGTCGAGGAGTTGCACGAAGCTCTCCTCGGTGTCGCGGGCCGGGTCCGTGTCTTCGATCCGGAAGATGAACGTGCCGCCGGTGTGCCGGGCGTAGGCCCAGTTGAAGAGCGCCGTGCGGATCAGGCCGACGTGCGGCGTTCCGGTGGGCGAGGGGCAGAACCGAACGCGAACGTCGGTGCCGGTGGCGGTGGAAAACGGGTGCGCAATTGTCTCTGACATCACGTCCGATTCTAGTTGCCTCGGCCCGCAGGCGAGGAGGAAGACGCCGGTGAAGCCACGGCGGGGGCGGCGAGCGGGGCCGCGGCGGCCGTATGCTCGGCGGCCGTATGCTCGGCGGCCGTATGGGCGTGGGCCGTGTGCTCCGCGGCCAGCGCGATGAGCCGGCGCAGGGTGGCGGCGATGGCCGGCACCCCAGCGGCCCCGGTGACCGTGACTGCGTGCAGGGTGCGGTGGTCACGATCGCGGGTGGGCCGGATGGCCACCAGGGGCTGCGCGCCGACGGAGTCGAGGGCCAGCGCTGGCAGCATGGCCACCCCGATGCCGGCCGCCACGAGGCCGAGCACCGCGGCCGCGTTGTCGGTCTCGTAGGAGATGCGGGGCGTGAAACCGGTGTGACCGCAGAGCTCCAGCAGGTGGCCGCGGCACCGGGGACATCCTCCGATCCAGTTCTCCTCGGCCAGGTCGCCGAGGTCGACGGCACCGTCGCCGGCCAGGGCGTGCGTGGCCGGCAGCACGAGCATCATCTCGTCGCGGCGGAGCCGGGTCACGACGAGGCCCGCCGCGCTGTCCCGGTGCGGGTCGACCCGGTCCCCGGGGTAGCTGAAGGTGATCGCCAGGTCGGCCCGGTTCTCCCGCACCAGCGCCACGGCTTCGGGTGGCTCGGCCTCGAGGTAGGTGACGCCGACTCCCGGATGGCGGCGGCTGAGGTCGGCAAGCAGACGCGGCACGATCGTCGCCGAGGCGGACGGGAAGGCCGCCAGCCGAACCCGGCCGGAGCGCAGGCCCCGCAGTTCGGATAGCTCCCCCGCGGCGGTGTCCAGGGCGCCGCTCACGGTCGCGGCGTGCCGGGCGAGCAGCCGGCCGGCTTCGGTGAGCCGCACGCCGCGGCCGACGCGTTCGATCACCGCCATCCCGATACGCTGCTCGATCCGCTTGAGCTGCTGGCTCACGGCCGGCTGGCTGTAGCCGAGTGCGGCGGCCGCGGCCGTGATCGAACCGTGGTCGGCGAGGGCGCCCACGACGCGCAGCATGATGGAGTCGAGTTCGGGCGGGGCGAGAGAGGGCACTCCTTAACCATAACGCTGGCTTATGGGTTGCCTCAGCTGCTGGTCATTGTTGAATGGATGGATCCGGCCGCATGCTGGAGGCATGATCACGAGCGACTCCCCCACGTCCCGTTTGTCGCTGCCCGTGCTGCCGGAGGGCTCGTCATCGCTGCCGGGGGGTCTGCCCGGGCGGCCGGACCGCATCGGAGTGCGCTCGGCGCGCGAGCGGTTCCGCGGCGGCCGCGGCTACCTGGCCGCCTGCACGCTCGGGCTGCCGACCCGGGAGACGGAAGCGGCCCTGCGCGCGGATGCGGAGGCGTGGGCGTCGGGACGAGCCACGGCGGCGGGCTATGCCGCCGTGGTCGAGCGGGTTCGGCACGCGTATGCCGGGCTTGCGGCGGTGCCGGTGAGCCGGGTCGCGATCGGGTCGCAAGCATCCGTGCTGGCGGGCCTCGTGGGCGCGAGCGTGCCCGACGGCGCCGAGGTGCTCTGCGTCGACGGCGATTTCAGTTCAATGGTGTTCCCGTTCCTCAGCCAGGCGCACCGCGGGGTCACCGTGCGGCACCTGCCTCTGGCCGAGTTGGCAGACGGGATCACCGCGAACACCTGGCTGGTGGCGTTCTCACTCGTGCAGTCCGCGACGGGTGCCATCGCCGACACCGCGGCGATCGTGGCCGCCGCCCACGCTCACAGGAGCTTCACGCTCTGCGACACGACGCAGGCCGTCGGGTGGATGCCGGTGGACGCATCCGTCTTCGACGCCACGATCTGTCACAGCTACAAGTGGCTCTGCGCCCCGCGGGGCGTGGCCTTCCTGACCGTGGCCGAGCGGCTGGCCGCTCTGCTGCATCCGGTGCAGGCGGGCTGGTACGCCGGCCATGACCCGTGGGCCTCCTGCTACGGTCCGGGCATGGACCTTGCGACCGACGCGCGCCGATTCGACGTCTCCCCGGCGTGGAATGCCTGGGTGGGGGCAGAACCCGCACTCGACCTGTTCGGCCGGCTCGACCTGGCCGCGGTTCGCGACCACGCGGTGGCCCTGGGCGACGCGCTCTGCACCGGACTCGACCTCGCCCCGGCCGGCCAGGCGATCGTGACCTGGCCGGATGCCGACGGCACCGACCTCGACCGCCTCACCGGGGCGGGTCTCACCGCGTCGGGCCGGGCAGGACGCGCGCGCGTCGCCTTCCACCTGTGGAACGACGAGGACGACGTCGCCGACGCCCTGCGCGCCCTCCGCCCGTAACCGGGTCTCCCCTAGCCGGGTCGCGACGCGCTCAACGCGCTCGACCCCCGGCCGGTCAAAGCTGGCCGAACTTCCTGCCCCTGTTCATCACAGGCGGCCCATCGTGCCGGGCGTCGAACCGATTCGACGGAGATTCTGGGTCGAAATCCCGTTTTTGACTTCAGAAACGTTGTTTACGGGACAATCTCCGTCGAATTCGTTCGGGCCCGCCGCCGTGGTGTGCCGGAAACCGCTCTGCGCTACGCGGACTTCGCGGTGACGGCGGCGATGATCTCGCCGGCAAGAGCGGCGGAGGATGCCGGGTTCTGGCCGGTGTAGAGGTTGCGGTCGATTTCCGTATGCTCACCCCACGCCTCGCCGGCAACGAAGACGGCGCCCAACTCGACCAGGCGGCTCTGCACGAGCCACTTCGCCTTCGGGGCGAGACCGCCGAGGGTCTCCTCCTCGTCGGTGAAGCCGGTCATCCGGTAGCCGGTGAAGGGCCAGCTGCCGTCGGCCCGCTTAGCGGCGAGCATCGCGGCGGGGGCATGGCAGACCACGCCGAGGATGCGGCCGGAGTCGAGGGCCTCGGTCATGATGCGTCCGGAGACGGCGTCGACGGCCAGGTCTTCCATCGGGCCGTGGCCACCGGGGTAGAAGACCACGTCATAGTCGGCGACCGTCACGTCACTGATCGAGCGCGGCTCGTCGAGTTCACTGCCGATCGTGTCGAGGTAGGCCACGATGGCCGCGGCTCGGTCTTCTCCGCCGGCGGCCGCGGGTGTCAGGCTGCCCGCGTCGATGGTGGGGGCGACGCCGTCCGGCGTCGCGATGGTGATCTGCCACCCGGCCTCGGTGAACAGGCGGTGCGGCTCAGCGAGCTCTTCGGCCCAGTAGCCGGTGGGGTGCAGGCTGCCGTCGTTGAGAGTCCAGTGGTCTGCGGCGCTGACGACGAAAAGTACGGAATTCATGGGTTCTCCAGAGTTTGTGATCGTGAAAAGGATGTTGTCGGGAAAGTCAGATGTTCGTGCGGACAACCATCTTGCCGGTGTTCTCGCCGCGCATGAGGCCGAGGAAGGCGTCGACCGCGTGATCGATCCCGTCGACCACGGTTTCATCGAAGACGACCTCGCCCGAAGCCAGCCAGGCGCCCATGTCGGCGGAGAACGCGGCAAAGTGCTCCACGTAGTTGCCCACGATGAAGCCCTTGAGGGTCAGCCCGCGGCCGATCATGTTTGCCAGGTTGCGGGGGCCGGCAGCGGCCTCGGTGCTGTTGTAGACGGAGATCGCGCCACAGAGGGCCGCGCGTCCGCCGTCGTTGAAGCTGGCCAGTGCGGCCTCGAGGTGCTCGCCTCCGACATTGTCGAAGTAGACGTCAATACCGCCGGGCGCCGCCGCGGCGAGCTGTTCGGCGATGTTGCCGTCCCTGTAGTTGAAGGCGGCGTCGAAGCCGTACTTCTGGGTCAGCAGGGCGACCTTCTCGGCAGATCCGGCGGAACCGATCACGCGCTTCGCGCCCTTGAGCCGCGCGATCTGGCCGACCATGCTGCCCACGGCTCCGGCCGCGCCGGAGACGAAGACAGTGTCGCCCGCCTTGAGCCCGGCGACCTCGAGCAGCCCGACGTAGGCGGTGAGGGCGGTCATGCCCAGCACGCCGAGGTAGGCGGAGAGCGGCACGCCGGGCAGCTCGGGTACGACCCGGAAGCCGTCGGCATCCTCCTGAACCAGGTCGCGCCAGCCGAACTGGTGCACCACCACGTCGCCGACGGAGACTGCGTCAGAGGCGGATGCGACGACGCGGCCGACGGCCCCACCCGTCATCGTCTCGTTCAGTGCGTAGGGGGCGGAGTAGGACTTGGCGTCGTTCATCCGACCGCGCATGTAGGGGTCGACCGAAACGAACTCGTTGGCCACGCGGACCTGGCCGGGGCTCAACTCGGGCAGGTCGGTCCGGATCGTGCGGAAGTCGGCATCCGTCGGCCAGCCGGTGGGGCGGGCGGCAAGTTGGATTTGAGTACTGGTGGTGGACGAGGCCATGCGGGGCTCCCCTGCTTTTTGTAACGGAGGGCCTAATATATGTTGTGTACCGAGCGATACACAAAACCACTCACAGCGAAGACGGAGGAAACGCCATGGGACGGCTGCAGTCTTTCGAGCGCCAAACCGTGGTGCAGGCCGCCAGGGACCTGTTCTGGGACAGAGGCTTCGACATGGTGTCGCTCTCGGACCTCGAATCGGCCACGGGACTCAAGCGGTCTAGCCTCTACCACGCCTTCGGCAGCAAGCGCGGGCTCTTCGATGCCGCCGTCGAGGACTACCAGGACACCGTCATCCTCCCGCGGCTGCGCATTCTGACCGGGTCTGGGATCGGCCGGGACTCGCTGCTCGCCTACTTCGCCAACCTACGGTCGTCGCTCGCCGCCCTACCCGGCGACTCCCCGCGTCGAGGCTGCCTGCTGGTGAACTGCGCGGCGGGTCTCGCCGGGCACGACGATGTCGCCCGCCAGGTGGTGGAGGGGTACCGATCGGACCTGACCAACACCCTGCAGGGCGCCCTCCGGGCGGCCGGCGCCGCGGCCCGCGAAACCGGGCCGGACCGCGCGCACGAGCGCGCCCGCACCTTGGCGTCGCTGGGAATGAGCGCCATGCTGCTCGCCCGGGTCAACGCGACCGAATCGGTGGCGCTGCTCGACACGGCGACGGACCAGATCCGGTCCTGGTACCCAGAGGTCTCCGGCCCCGCCGACTGACGGTCGCGACTGGCGGGCGCGACCGACGGGCGCAACTGACGGGCGCCGACTGACGATCAGGCGCGCCGCACCGGGTTCGCCAGCACGCCGATGCCGGCGATGTCGACCTGCACGGCGTCGCCATGCACGACGGGGGCGGACCGGTCGGGGGCACCGGTCAGGATGACGTCGCCCGGCAGTAGGGTGAACACGCCGGAAACGAAGGAGATCATCTCCGCGACGGTGTGCTTGAGCAGCGTCGCGTTGCCCGTCTGGATGACCTGGCCGTTGATGCGTGACTCGAGATTCAGTGCGGTCCAGTCGTATTCGGTGTCGATGACCGGTCCGAGAGGGCAGAATGAGTCGAAGCTTTTGGCCCGCGTGAGGTGGCCGTCGCGCTCCTGCAGGTCGCGGGCGGTGACGTCGTTCGCGACCGTGTAGCCCCAGATCGAGGCTTCAGCGTCGGCGACGGACACGTTGCGGGTGATCTTGCCGATCACGATCGCGAGCTCACCCTCGACGTGCACGTCGTCCGACGACGCTGGAAGCGTGATCGGGTCGCCGGGGCCGACGACGCAGGTGTTCGGCTTGAGGAAGAACCGGGGCTCGCCGGACAAGCCGGACGCTGCGGACTGCTCGGCCGCATCAGCGAAGTAGGACCAGGCCATACCCACGATCTTCGATCGCGGGATCACCGGCGCGAGCAGCTTCACGTCGCGCAGGGCCACACGCTGCCCGGTCGGGTCGTAGCCCGCGAACATCGGGTCCCCCTTCAGCACCACGATCTCGTCGTCGTCGATGATACCGAAGGAGATGAGTCCCTCGTGGCTGAACCGTGCGATCTTCACGCCTGCGCCGCCGGGGCGTCGAGCCGGGTGAGCCAGCCGTGGCGGTCGGGCAGGCGGCCGTACTGGATGTCGGTAAGCTCCTGGCGGAGCGCCATCGTGATCTCGCCGGCCGGGGCATCCGGGTCTCCAATGGAGAGGTTCGGGCCTTTGAGCTGTGAGATCGGGGTGACGACCGCGGCCGTGCCGCAGGCGAACACTTCGGTGATGGCACCGGATGCGACACCGTCCTGCCATTCGCCGAGGGTCACGTCGCGCTCCTCCACGGTCAGGCCGCGGTCCCGTGCGAGCTGGATGATGCTGTCGCGGGTGACGCCCTCGAGGATCGCGCCGGTCAGGCGGGGGGTGACGAGCGTGTCGGTGCCGTGCACGAAGAACACGTTCATGCCGCCGAGTTCGTCGATGCGGCTGCTGGTCTCACCGTCGAGGAAGAGGACCTGGGCGCAGCCGTTGTCGTAGGCCTGCATCTGGGGCAACAGGCTCGCGGCGTAGTTGCCGCCGCACTTGGCGGCGCCGGTGCCGCCGCGGCCGGCGCGGGAATACTCGGTTGAGAGCCAGATCTTGATCGGGGCCACACCGTCGGCGAAGTAGGCGCCGGCCGGGCTGGCGATCACGTAGTAGCCGACCTGGTGTGCGGCCCGCACCCCCAGGAAGCTCTCGTTCGCGATCATGAACGGCCGCAGGTAGAGGCTGGTCTCCCGGGCGGAGGGAACCCAGTCGCCGTCGACGGCGACGATCTGCCGGATCGATTCGATGAAGTCGGCCTCGGAGAGCTCCGGCAGCGCCAGACGGCGAGCCGAGCGCTGCAGACGCTCTGCGTTCTTCTCCGGACGGAAGGTCCAGATCGAGCCGTCAGCGTGGCGGTACGCCTTCAGCCCCTCGAAGATCTCCTGGCCGTAGTGCAGCACCGAGGAGGCCGGGTCGAGGTGCAGCGGGCCGTAGGGCATCACCCGGGCGTTGTGCCAGCCCTCATCGAGGGTCCAGTCGATGGCGACCATGTGGTCGGTGAACTTCTTGCCGAAGCCGGGATCGGCGAGGATCTCCTCACGCTCGATCTCCGTGCGGGCCGCGGTCGACGGCGTCAGGCTGAACTTCAGCGGGAAGGTGGCCGTGCCGGATGTCTCGTCAGTCGCTGCCTGGCTCATTGGATTCCCTTGTCTGTAAGTCGAGTCACGATGGCGTCGCCCACGGCACTGGTGCTCCGGGGCGTGCCGAGAGCCGCACGGGCCACGATATCGGCGGTGACGGCGGCGGTCACCCGGGCTGCGGCATCCGTGAGTCCGAGGTGCTCCAGGAGAAGCGCCACCGAGAGGATGGCCGCCGTGGGGTCAGCCAGTTGTTTGCCCGCGATGTCCGGCGCCGAACCGTGTACCGGCTCGAACATGCTGGGGAACCTGCCGTCGGGGTTGATGTTTCCGGAGGCCGCAAGACCGATGCCGCCGCTGATTGCCGCCGCGAGATCGGTGAGGATGTCGCCGAAGAGGTTGTCCGTGACGATGACGTCAAATCTACTCGGATTCGAGACCAGGAAAATCGTGGCCGCGTCGACGTGCAGGTAGTCGACGCTCACATCGGGGTATTCTGCCGCGACGGCGATCACAATCCTCTGCCACAGGCTGCCGGCGAAGACGAGCACATTGGTCTTGTGCACCAGGGTGAGGTGCCGGCGGGGCCGGTTCTGGGCCTGGGCGAAGGCATAGCGCACCACGCGCTCGACTCCGAAGGCCGTGTTGACGGAGACCTCATTCGCGACCTCGTTCGCGGTGCCCTGGCGGATCGCTCCGCCGTTGCCCACATACGGGCCCTCGGTGCCCTCGCGCACGACCACGAAGTCGACATTGCCGGGCGACGCCAACGGGCTGGGCACCCCGGGGAACAGAACGCTCGGGCGCAGGTTCACGTAGTGATCGAGCGAGAAGCGCAGCTTCAGCAGCAGTCCGCGCTCGATATTCGCGTTGGCGAGGCGCGGGTCCCCCGGCACGCCCCCGACGGCACCCAGCAGGATGGCGTCGTGGCCGGCGATCGCCGCGAGGTCGTCGTCGGTGAGCACATCGCCGGTCTCCAGGAACCGGCCCGCGCCCAGGGAGAACCAGGTTGCGTCGAAGGTGACATCGTCGGCGGCCGTCGCCGCTTCGAGAACCTTGACCGCTTCAGCGACGACTTCGGGGCCGATTCCGTCGCCGGGAATGACAGCGAGCTTGATGTGAGGGGACATTCGACTCCGTATGTCTGGAAGTTGGCTGTAGATAAACCCTACTGCGACGCATCGATTGTCTAAGCTGGACAACTCCTGACAACCAACAGAAAGCAGTCCCGCATGAGTCTCGGATTGGGAATCTTCCTCCTCGTCGTCGGCGCCATCATGGTGTTCGCCCTGAACGTGACCGTCGAATGGATGGACATCGAACTGGTCGGCTACATCCTGATGGGCGCCGGTGCCGTCATCATGGTCATCGGCATTGTCCTGCTGACCCGCAAGCGCAGCAGCATCACGACTACCCGCAGCGCCGTCGACCCGGCGAGCGGCGAGCAGGTCACCTCGCAGAAGCGTTCCGTCGACGACATCTAGTCGCACTGGTGCCGGCGGCGGCCCCAATGATCAGGTGGCCTTGCGCAGGGTGACCAGTGCCACGAACGCCGCCGCCAGCACCAGCGCCGTACCGATCCAGGCCGTGGGCCCGATTCCGCTGGTGAAGGCCTCGCGGGCCGATGCGAGCAGCATCTGGGCCAGACCGTCGGGCAGTCCGTCGGCCACGGCC
This sequence comes from Cryobacterium sp. TMT3-29-2, assembly GCF_004564305.1. NCBI lineage: Bacteria > Bacillati > Actinomycetota > Actinomycetes > Micrococcales > Microbacteriaceae > Cryobacterium > Cryobacterium sp. TMT3-29-2. Next base: position 25,764 of record NZ_SOGK01000085.1, on the reverse strand, counting down.
ACGGCCCCGCCGAGCGTTTCCGCCGCCGAGGCGCCCTGCGCCGCGGTGAGCGCCTCCGGCAGCACGACCGCGCTCCGGTACGACGCCGTGAGGATGGTACCGAGGATGGTCGTGCCGAGCACGGCGCCCAGCTCGTAGGCCGTCTCGCCGACGGCGGAGGCCGCCCCCATCTTGTCCGCCGGGGCGTTCGCCACGATCAGTTCGTTCGAGACGGTCTCCGCCGCACCGATCCCGATCCCGAGGGCGACGAACACGAGGGCGATGCCCGCCGCGTCGAGGTCTCCCCCGCCCAGCGCCGCGGCCGCGTAGCCCGCGGCCGAGATCAGGAGGGCCACCGGCACCACGATTGACGGTCGGACCCGCCGGGCGATGGGCACGACCAGTAGGCCCGACACGATCATCGCGGCCAGTCCCGGCACGAGCACCAGCCCCGCCTCAAGCGGCGAGAGGGCCAGCACGAGTTGCAGGTACTGGGAGACGAAGAACAGGCCGCCGACGAGAGCCACCACGCTGAGGAGGTTGACGCCGATCGCACCGCTGAAGGCACCCTGGCGGAACAGACCGAGGTCTATCATCGGGTGCGTCAGGCGAGGCTGGCGGCGCACGAAGAGGAAGCCGGCGGCCAGCCCGAACACGATCGGTCCGAGGGAGGAGGGCGTGGGTCCGTGTTCGGCCAGGGCCTTGATGCCGTAGACGACCGGCAGCATGGTCGCCAACGAGAGGGTAATGCTCCAGAGGTCGATGCGTCCGGGGTTCGGGTCTCGGGACTCCGGCACGAGCATAGGTCCGAGAATCAGCAGCGGCACAAGCAGCGGCACGGCAAGCAGGAAGACCGAGCCCCACGCGAAGTGCTCCAACAACACACCGCCCACCACGGGGCCGAGGGCGCTGCCGGCGGCGAAACCGCTTGCCCAGATCGCGATCGCCAGCCGCCGCTGGTTGCGGTCGGTGAAGACGGAGCGCAGTAGCGACAGCGTCGGCGGCATCAGCATGGCACCGAAGAAGCCCAGCACGGCGCGGTCGATGATCAGCCATTCGACGCTCGGGGCGAAGGCCGCAACCACGGAGACGGCGCCGAAGCCCGCCGACCCGATCAGCAGGAGCCGACGGCGCCCGATCCGGTCACCGAGGCTGCCCATGGCCACCAGCAGGCCGGCGAGCATGAGCGGGTAGATGTCGATCACCCAGAGCAGCTGCGTGCCGGTCGGGCGGAGATCCTCGGAAATAGCCGGCAGGGCCAGGTTGAGCACCGTGTTGTCGATCGAGACCAGGAGCACGGGCAGCATGAGCACGACGAGGGCCCACCACCGGCGGCGGGGGCTGATCACGCGGCTGACGGGGGCGACGGGGATGATCTCTCGGATGGAATTCGACACGGTGACGACTGCTTTCGGCTTCAGGGACGGATGCTGTACCGTCCAGCCGGTATAGTAAACCGTCTAGACGGTATAGTAGCATCATGAGTTCTGAAACCGCGACCCTGGCCGGGCATGTGCCACGCCTCTCCCCCACGCGTGATCGCCTCCTGGATGCCTTCGCGCACCTCCTGATCGACCAGGGTGAGCGGGCGACCACCCTCGAGGCGGTAGCGGCGGCGGCCGGACTGTCCAAGGGCGGCCTGCTCTACCACTTCGGGTCGAAGGACGCGCTTGTCGAGGGCCTCCTGGCCCGGCTCGACAGGCTCGTCGCAGACGATGTCGAGCAGATTCGAGCCGCCCCGGCCGGAGCGGTCGACTACCTGATCCGCACCTCGATGAGCGAGGGAACGGTGCTCGACCAGGCGATCGGTGCGGCCGTCAGACTGGCGCAGGGGGCACATCCACAGGCTAATGCGGCCCTGGCCTCAACTCGGCGCCAGTGGCTGAGCGTCATCGAGGAGGCGGTGGGAGACCCGGACGTGGCCGAGGTGATCATGCTCGTCAGTGACGGACTGTACTACGAATCCACCCTCGCGAGCCCCGGTCAGCCTGCCGTCGACGACACCTCGACGACGAGGCTGGACCGGTTGCTCGCGGTGATCGGTCGAATGACCGAGGGGACCGCTATTCCGTGATGGAGATTTCGATCATGGCCTCGGCCGAGATCGCATCGCGCACCTTGGTCAACAGGCTCGCCGGAACGGGCGAGTCGACCGTCAGCACGCTGAGAGCCTTGCCGCCGGCCTCGTGCCGGGCGATCTGCATGCCGGCGATGTTGATCTGGGCGTCGCCGAACTCGCGGCCGTAGACGGCCACGATTCCCGGACGGTCCGTGTAGAGCATCACGATCAGGTGGCCGTCGAACGGAACCTCGACGTCGTAGCCGTTGATCTCGACGATCTTCTCAATCTGCTTGGTGCCGGTCAGGGTGCCGGACACCGAGACCTGCGAGCCGTCGGCCAGGGCGCCGCGCAGCGTGATGACGTTGCGGTACTCCGGTGACTCCTTGTCGGTGATCATGCGCACGGCGACGCCGCGCTGCTCGGCGAGCAGCGGCGCGTTGACGTAGGACACGGTCTCGCTGACGACATTGGTGAAGATGCCCTTGAGCGCTGCGAGCCGGAGCACGCTCACGTCGTACTCGGCGAGCTCGCCGCGAACCTCCACGTCAACGCTGGTCAACGGGCTGTGGGCGCCGAGACCGGAGAAGACCTGGCCGAGCTTTTCCACCAGCGGGATTCCGGGGCGCACGTACGGGTCGATAACGCCGCCGGCGACGTTGACCGCGTCGGGCACGAGTTCCCCGGACAGGGCGAGGCGCACCGACTTGGCGACCGAGACGCCGGCCTTTTCCTGGGCCTCGTCCGTGGACGCGCCGAGGTGGGGCGTGGTGATGATGTTGTCGAGCCCGAGCAGCTTCGACCCGGTCGGCGGCTCGCTGACGAACACGTCGAGGCCGGCGCCGGCGATCGTGCCGGCGGTGAGGGCGTCGTAGAGGTCGTCCTCGTTGATGAGGCCGCCGCGGGCCACGTTCACGACGAACGCGGTGGGCTTCATCAGCTTGAACTGCTCGGCGCCGATCATGCCGTTCGTCTCGGGTGTCTTGGGCATGTGGATCGTGATGAAGTCGGACTGCGCGAGGAGCTCGTCGAGGCTGACCGGCACCACGCCGAGCTGCTGGGCGCGGGCGGAGGTGATGTAGGGGTCGTACGCGATGATATTCGTGCCGAAGGCCTGCATCCGTGCCGCTATCAGCGCGCCGATGCGCCCGAGGCCGATGATGCCGATGGTCTTTTCGTAGAGCTCGACGCCGGTGTACTTGGAGCGTTTCCACTGCCCCTGAGCCAGGGCGCCGTGGGCGGCCGGGATGTGACGGGCCAGGCTGATGATGTGCCCGACGGTCAGTTCTGCTGCGGAGATGATGTTGGAGGTCGGGGCATTGACGACCATGACGCCCGCGGCCGTGGCCGCCTTGATGTCGACGTTGTCGAGGCCGACTCCCGCGCGCGCGATGACCTTGAGCAGCGGTGCTGCGGCGATGGCCTCGGCATCCACCTTGGTGGCGGAGCGCACCAGCACGGCGTGCGCCGTGGCCAGCTCAAGAAGCAGAGCGACCCGGTCGGTGCCGTCTACGGAGCGAACCTCGAAGTCGGGCCCGAGGGCGTCGACGGTGGCAGGCGATAATTCTTCGGCGATAAGGACAACAGGTTTTGACACGAAAACGGATCCTCCGATAGCAGCAGAAAAACATGGCTTGCGCCGCGACCGTGGGGCGCCAGATATGAAAACACTCTATCGGCTGGAGAATAGAGCCATGAGCAGCGTGACGTACCCCGACCTCCAGTTCGCCTTGCGCCTCGTGCTGGCGGTGATCTTCATCGGTGCCGGCATCACGCATTTCGTGCCGGTGGTAGCACGCACGATGAGTGCGATGATCCCGCCGCGCCTGCGCACGACCGGGATCTTGCGCCCCGCCAACCTGGTCATCCTCACCGGGGTCTGCGAGATCGCAGGCGGGCTCGGGTTGCTCTACCCACCCACGATTGTGACGGCCGGCGTCTGCCTGATCGTGTTCCTGGCGGCCGTCTTCCCCGCCAACGCCTTCGCCGCCCACTACCCGGACCGTTTCGGCGTGGCCGCGATCCCCCTCGTGCCGCGGCTGGCCGGGCAAGTGGTGCTGATGGGGCTGATCGTCGTGGCGATCCTCTAACCGCTAGACGAGCAGACTGCCCGCGCCGAGGGTGAAGATGTTGGCGGCGATCACGGCATTCAGGCCGAGGCCGGCCAGGAACAGGGCCGCCAGGGCGGCAGGTCCACGGGAGCGCCCGATCCACGCGGCGAGTACGAACACGAGGAGCGGGCCGAGCACGCCGACGAGGAGAACGAAGATGCCGAATCCGCTCAGTTGGGTGTCGAGAAGCTGGGCCTGGCCGTTCAGACCGACGAGGTTGCCGATGCCCTCCCAGATGTCATAGGCGTACAAGAGGCCGAACAGGATCGCGATGCCCGTCGACAGCCAACGCGGGGTGCGCCGCCGCCGTGAGGGAGCAGCCGGGGGCGTGGTCACAGGTGAATCGGTCATGCGATGACCCCCGGTCCGGAGATGAAGGAGAGCGGGGCGAGCAGCACGGCGCCGAGGAGCAACCAGCCGATCCGGGCTCGGGGATGCGTCTTGGTCAGCCAGAACGTCACCGCGAACCAGAGCGCGGGCGCGGCCACGGCCAGCCAGAGTCCGAGGGAGAACATGAACTCGGTCAACACATCGCTGGGCGGGGTCTGGATGCGGCCCGCGCCGATGAACCAGCCGATCGTGTAGAGCAGGTAGATTCCGCCGAAGATGCCCAGGGAGACGAGTGCCAGCGAACTCGTGGCCGTCCGGGCGGCGGCGGCGTCGGCAGCGGCCTGGGCCTCGACGGCGGATGCCGGGCCGGTCACGGTCCATCCCTCCGGCGGTTCGCCGGGACCGTCGGCGGTCGGAACGAGCGCCCCGGAAGCGGGCTCGACCGGCCGAGCAGCCGCGGCCGTCGCGTCGCCGGAGACGAGCGTCGGATCGTCGTCGCCGGCCCAGCCCAGGGCGTCGTCCCGGTCGTCACCGTCGGAATATCCAGAAGTCATCTGCTCAGCGTACCGATCCGCCGCGGAAAGGGTGGCCGCGCCGGGCAGCGTGACTGTTGCCAAATCGGACGAATGTTGCCGGCGTACCGGCCACAGATGTCCGACCGAGCAACAGTTACGCCATCCGGATCGTCACCGGTTCATCACGACCTTCAGCGCCTTCGTTTCCGCGGCCCGGGAGAAGGTGTCGTACGCCTCCAGGATCTGATCGAGCCGGAACCGGTGCGTGGCCAGCCTGTCGGCGGGGATCTTCTTCTGCGCCACGAGCTTCAGCAGCATGGGTGTGGTGTTGGTGTTGACCAGCCCCATGCTGATGTTGATGTTCTGGATCCACAGGTGCTCCAGGTGCAGTTCGACCGGTTTCCCGTGCACGCCGACGTTGGCCACGTTGCCGCCGGGGCGCACCACCTCGATCGCCATGTCGAAGGTCGCCGGGATGCCGACCGCCTCGATGGCGACGTCGACGCCCGCTCCGTCGGTCAACGCCAGCACCTGCTGCTTCCAGTCGGGGCTGCCGGAGACGACGGCATCCGTCGCCCCGAACAGGCGGGCCTGCTCCAACCGGTTCACGTCGGTGTCGATGGCGATGACCGTGCCGGCGCCGCACAGCCCGGCCGTGGCAATGGCGGCGAGGCCGACCGGCCCGGCGCCGATCACGGCCACCACATCGCCCGGTTTGACCCGGCCGTACTGCACGCCCATTTCGAACCCGGTCGGCAGGATGTCGGAGAGCATGACGGCCTCCTCGTCGGTGATCCCGGCGGGCAGCAGGTGCAGTGAGTTCTCCGCGTAGGGAACCCGCACGTACTCGGCCTGGGTGCCGTCGATGAGGTGGCCGAAGATCCAGCCGGTTCCGGACGCCCCCTCGTCGCCCAGGCAGTGCGAGTACAGCCCGGTCCGGCAATTCGCGCAGTGCCCGCAGCTCTTGATGCAGGAGACGATGACCCGGTCGCCCACCGCGAGGGTCTGCACGGCCGTGCCGACCTCCACGATCGTGCCCACGGCCTCGTGACCGAGGATGCGGCCCGCCTGCACGGCCGGCACGTCGCCCTTGAGGATGTGCAGGTCCGTGCCGCAGATGGTGGTCGTGTCCACGCGCACGATCGCATCGGCCGACCTGACGATCTTCGGGTCAGGCACGTCTTCCCACGCTTTCTTGCCGGGACCGTGAAACACCAGTGCCTTCATCGCTGACTCCTTCGTCGAGATGAACCGGGCATTCGCCCGGCACGGCCAACGGTACTCCCGTAGACTTTTTTGATGACGGATGCGGAGTCCCTCGGCAATCCCTTCGCCCTTCCCGGCGCGAAGAAACCGCGCGTCGGCTGGTACGACGTGAACGGATGCCGGCTGTACGCCGAGCTGCGCGGCGCCGGTCCGTCGCTGCTCATCATCGGCGCCGCCAGCGACGACGCCGAGATGTTCCGGCCGATCGCCGAGCGCCTGACCGAGTTCACCGTGGTGACGTGGGATCCCCGCGGCACCGGGCGCAGCAGCCGCGAGGGCTGGCCGTGTGATTCGGCTCGGCACGCCGACGACGCTGCGGTGTTGCTCCAGCAGCTGGGTCTCGCGCCTTCCGCGGTCTTCGGCGCGAGCGCCGGCGGGATCGTGGCGCTGCAGCTTGCGCTGCGGCATCCGTCGCTCGTGCGCCAGGTGCTCGCCTACGAACCAGGGTATTTTCGGCGCACCGCGACGGGGGCCACCCTGCTGGCCCAAGTCAACAACGCCGTGCGGATGCACCTGGTAGCCCACCCAGGTGACTGGGCCGGCGCCATGACGCTCCTGTCGCACGTTGCCGCGCAGTCAACCGAACGGAATTCAGCACCCGGCGACCGAACCTCGGACCTGCTCGATGCCCCGGCAGGGCTCGACTGGTATGCCGAGCGCGGCGCCGCCCTGGCCGAGAACCTGATCCGGGACGACCTGCAGCGCACGAACGAGACCGTACGGCCCGAGGAATTGGCCGCCTCCGAGGCCGACATCCGGTTCTGCGCCGGCACCGAGTCGCCGCCGGTCTTCCGGGAGATCGTGGCGGAGCTGACCTGCCTGCGCCGGCGGCCGGGCACCGACGATCCCCGGCAGGCAGACAGTGTTCCGGGCGCCGGCCATCTCGCCTATTTCACACCGNCCCCCCCCCCCCCCCCCCCCCCCCCCCCCCCCCCCCCCCCCCCCCCCCCCCCCCCCCCCCCCCCCCCCCCCCCCCCCCCCCCCCCCCCCCCCCCCCCCCCCCCCCCCCCCCCCCCCCCCCCCCCCCCCCCCCCCCCCCCCCCCCCCCCCCCCCCCGATGCCGGTGTCAACCGTCAGAACCGAAACGCCCCGGCCCTCCGGGTACCGTCATAGCCGCCCGTCGGCGCGGCCAGCCCGAATAGCGCGCCGACTGTGGGTGCCACATCGATCGTGTGCACCGGCTCGCAGGAATCCGGAGCCCTCGGACACTTCCCAGTCCACCGTGACAGCAGGGCCGAGCCCCGAGCCGGGCAGCGCATCGGGCATCGGGGTGACCCGGGTCCAGATCAGCACGCTGTCCGGCAGAGGGTCTCCGGAAGCGACCCCGTGCCGGAAGTCAGGGACCACCGCGGAATCAGCGGCTTGGGCGGGCCTGGCCTGACCAGCGCTTGCAGCAGCACCGGCAAAGGCTATGACGCCGGCGGATCGCAGCAGATCTCGTCTATTGAAAGGACTCATGCCCCCAGTCTGGGGGTGCAGATTCGCGGCGCTGTGCGCTTCTGTTGCCTGTTCACCTCGTGTTCCGGGAGGGTTCTTCGGAGGTCCATTGCCTGCACCGCGTCAGCGTGGGTCGAATAGCCTGCGCGGCCGTCACCCCTGCCCGCCTTTCCGGGTGCGCGCCACCAATGCACGGTTTCCGGCCGAAGGCTCACCCGAAGGCCTGCGGCAGGGTCGGCGGGATGTTGTGGTTCAGTCGGAAGAAGTTGTCCGGGTCCCAGGCTCGTTTGAGGGCGCTGAGGCGCTGGAGTTTCGCGGGTCCGAAGACGGCTAGGGCGGCGGCAGCCGGGTCCAGGTCCGGTTCCGCCCCAAGGAAGTTCAGGTACTGGCCACCCGAGGCGAACGGCTCCATCTCCGCGGCGAATCCGCGCACGAACGCGATCCGGGCCTCGTCGTCGGCGGCATCGGGCCAGAAGCCGTAGATGTTCAGCCAAAACCGCGCCGCCCGGTTTGGGAACGGGGTGGTGTTCTCGTCGACCCGAGCGACCGCTCCGCCCATGTGGTGGATGTCGAATCCCGTCCCCCGCCAGGTCTGTTCGGCCGCCCGGCGTGTGATGACCTCGATCACGTCGTCATCGAGCCGGTCGAAGGACGTGTTCTTCCAGTACCCGCGCACGCCCTTCGGGAAGAGGTCGTCGACGGCCGACTGCCAGTCGGTCCAGCGGGCCCGCTCGACGTCCTCGACGTCGGGCGGCACCGCCCGGCGCAGTCGGTCCACGACCTCCTCGCCCGCCGCCTGGTCCAGTGACGCCCAGGCGAAACCGAACAGCATCAGCGGGTCGTCCCCCAGTTCCCAGTCGGGCGACGGCACCATGAAGCTGATGATCGAGGTCAGTTCGTCCGGCAGGTCGCGCGTCCAGGCGTCGAAGGCGCGCAGAGCCTCCGGCCAGCGGGCCCGACCGTAGACGAGGTTGCCGGAGAGCACCCTCGCGGGCAGCGGATGCGCCCGGAAGGTGAACGTGGACACCACCCCGAAGTTGCCGCCGCCTCCACGCAGCCCCCAGAGCAGCTCGGCATTCTCGCCGTCGCTCGCCACCACCAGTTCTCCCGTCGCGGTTACGAGCTCGGCCCCGACCAGGTTGTCGACGGTGAGACCGTGGGCGCGGGTCAGCCAGCCGACCCCGCCGCCCAGGGTCAATCCGGCCACCCCGGTTCCGGAGACGACTCCGACCGGTACCGCCAGACCGTAGGGCTCGGTGGCCCGGTCGAGATCGGCGAGGGTGGCACCGGGCTGGGCGCGCACGGTATTGGTGCGGTGATTCACCTCGACCGCCCTCAGCCCGCCCAGGTCGAGCACGAGACCGCCGTCGACCGTGCCGTTGCCGGCCACGTTGTGGCCGCCGCCCCGCACCGCAAGCGGGAGGCCGCGGGTGCGCGCGAACTGCACCGCCGGGCCGATGTCGCCCGCATCGGCAGCCCGCACGACCGCGACCGGGCGCCGGTCGACCATGCCGTTCCAGACCCGTCGGGCCTCGTCGTAACCCGGATCGCCGACGGTGATCACACGACCGGAAATATGCCTCTGCAGGTCGTGCACCTCGTTGTCGGACTGAGGATGCCTGCCCTGCTGCCTGGAAGCCTGCTTGCCCATGGAATACCACCTGCGATTGTCATCGTCGATGTCTGTTGGCCGCGCGGGAAGACGTGAATGCGGCCGGGTTCATCCGCTGGGAACAATGCTAGACAGCGGCACCTGCAGCGGCAAGCACTCCGCACTTATCCTCCGCTCAAGCAGCCTTTTAACGCGACAACGGGGCCAATCGAGTGGATTGGCCCCGCTGTGGATGCGCGCTTGGGTGTTAGCGCGCGGCTTCACCGTCGGTGTAGTCGTCATCGGCGGAGGCGTTCCAGGCGAACAGCTTGCGCAGCTCGCGACCGGTGGCTTCGATCGGGTGCTCTTCGCCCTTCTTGCGCAGTGCGAGGAACTCCGGTGCTCCGGCGTCCTGGTCCGCGATGAAGCGGGCCGCGAAGGCGCCGTTCTGGATGTCGGCGAGAACGGCCTTCATGTTCTCCTTCACGTGGGCGTCGATGACGCGCGGGCCGGAGACGTAGTCGCCGTACTCGGCGGTGTCGGAGACGCTCCAACGCTGCTTGGCGATGCCGCCCTCCCACATCAGGTCGACGATGAGCTTGAGCTCGTGCAGCACCTCGAAGTAGGCGACCTGCGGCTGGTAGCCGGCCTCGGTGAGAACCTCGAAGCCGTACTGGATCAGCTGTGACGCGCCGCCGCAGAGCACGGCCTGCTCGCCGAACAGGTCCGTTTCGGTCTCTTCGGTGAACGTGGTCTTGATGCCGGCGGCGCGCAGGCCACCGATCGCCTTGGCGTAGCTGAGGGTGAGCGGCCAGGCGGCGCCCGACGCATCCTTCTCCACGGCGACGATCACGGGAACGCCGCGGCCGGCCTCGTATTCGCGGCGCACGGTGTGGCCCGGTCCCTTGGGCGCGACCATGACGACGTCGATGCCCTCGGGGGCCTTGATGTAGCCGAAACGGATGTTGAAGCCGTGTCCGAAGACGAGGGCCTTGCCCGCGGCGAGGTTCGGCAGCACGTCGTCGGCGAACAGGTGACGCTGCACCTGGTCGGGCGCCAGGATGACGATGACGTCGGCCCAGGCGGATGCCTCGGCGGTGCTGAGAACGGTGAAGCCGGCTTCTTCGGCCTTGGCCTTGGACTTCGAACCGTCCTTGAGGCCGATGACGACCTCGACACCCGAGTCGCGCAGGTTCTGTGCGTGGGCGTGGCCCTGCGAGCCGTAGCCGATGACGGCCACCTTCTTGCCCTGGATGATCGAGAGGTCGGCGTCTTTGTCGTAGTAAATCTCAGACACGAGTAAATGTTCTCCTTGTTGTTGTCGTCGGTGGTCGTGTCTCGACAGGCTCGACCACCGGGATCCCGGTGGTCGAGTTGGTCGAGACCGGTTAGTTCTTGAAGATGCGCTCGCTGATCGATTTCGACCCGCGGCCGATGGCGAGCAGACCGGACTGGGCGATTTCCTTGATCCCGTAGGGCTCGAGCACGCGCAGCAGAGCCTGTGTCTTGCCGGAGTCGCCGGTGACCTCGATGACGACGGCGTCGACGGACACGTCGACGACGCGGGCGCGGAACAGGGTCACGGCTTCGAGCACCATTGACCGGGTCGTGTTGTCGGCTCGCACCTTGACGAGCAGATGTTCGCGCTGGACCGACTGGGCCGGGTCGAGTTCGACGATCTTGATGACGTTGATCAGCTTGTTCAGCTGCTTGGTCACCTGTTCCAGCGGCGCGTCTTCGACGTCGACGAGGATCGTGATGCGGGAGAGGCCCGGCACCTCGGTGTGGCCGACCGCGAGGCTCTCGATGTTGAAGCCGCGCCGGGCGAAGAGTCCGGCGACCCGCGTGAGCAGGCCCGGCTTGTCCTCGACGAGGAGGCTGAGAACGTGGGTGCTCACGGGTTATTCCTCTTCCCAGGTCGGTGCGTGATCCTTGGCGTACTGCACATAGCTGTTGCTGACGCCCTGCGGGACCATTGGCCAGACCATGGCGTCACGGCTCACGATGAAGTCGATCACCACCGGTCGGTCGTTGGTGGCCAGCGCCAGCTTGATGGCGTCGTCGACCTGGTCGGGGCTGGTGACCCGGATGGCGAGGGCGCCGTAGGCCTCGGACAGCTTCACGAAGTCCGGCACCATGGCGGAGCCGTGCCCGGTGTGCAGATCGGTGAAGGAGTGCCGTCCGTCGTAGAACAGGGTCTGCCACTGGCGCACCATACCCAGCGAGGAGTTGTTGATGATGGCGACCTTGATCGGGATGTTGTTGATGGTGCAGGTGGCCAGCTCCTGGTTGGTCATCTGGAAGCATCCGTCGCCGTCGATCGACCAGACCACGCGGTCGGGCTCGGCGACCTTGGCACCCATCGCGGCGGGGATGGAGTAGCCCATCGTGCCTGCTCCCCCGGAGTTGAGCCAGGAGTTGGGGCGCTCGTACTTGATGAACTGGGCCGCCCACATCTGGTGCTGGCCGACGCCGGCCGCGTAGACGGCTTCCGGCCCGGTCAGCTCGCCGATGCGCTGGATCACGAACTGCGGGCTCATCAGGCCGTCGGTCGGCTCGGAGTAGCCCAGCGGGAACTCGTCGCGCAGACCCTTGAGGTAGGTCCACCAGACGCTGACGTCGGGCGTCGTCGTGGTGATCGCGGCCGCGTAGGCGACGGTCAGGTCGGCGATGACCTCCTTCGCGTCACCGACGATGGGCACGTCGGCGGCGCGGATCTTACCGATCTCCGCGGGGTCGATGTCGACGTGCACGATCGTGGCGTGCGGCGCGAACTCGGAGACCTTGCCGGTGACCCGATCGTCGAAGCGGGAGCCGAGCGCGATGATGAGGTCTGCCTCCTGCAATGCGAGCACTGCGGAGACGGTTCCGTGCATGCCGGGCATGCCCAGGTGCTGGTCGTGCGAGTCAGGGAACGCGCCACGCGCCATCAGCGTGGTGACGACGGGCGTCTTGCTCAGTTCGGCGAAGGTGAGAAGTTCTTCCGACGCGCGGGCACGGATGACGCCGCCACCCACGTAGAGGACGGGCTTCTTGGCCTCGGCGAGCAGCTGGGCCGCGGCCTGCACCTGCTTGCCGTGGGGTTTGGTGACCGGTCGATAGCCGGGCAGGTCGAGCTTGGGCGGCCAGATGAACGGTGCGCTCTTCTGCTGGGCGTCCTTGGTGATGTCCACCAGCACCGGGCCGGGCCGACCTGTGGAGGCGATCAAGTGCGCCGAGGCGATGGCCGCCGGGATGTCCTCGGGGCGCTTGACCAGGAAGGAGTGCTTCGTGATCGGCATGGTGATGCCGACGATGTCGGCCTCCTGGAAGGCATCCGTGCCCATCAGGGTCGAGAAGACCTGGCCGGTGATGCAGAGGATCGGCACCGAGTCCATGTAGGCGTCGGCGATGGCCGTGACCAGGTTGGTGGCGCCGGGACCGGAGGTGGCGATGGCCACCCCGACGCGGTTGCTCGCCGAGGCGTAGCCCTCCGCGGCGTGCCCGGCGCCCTGCTCGTGCCGCACCAGGATGTGCCGGATGGCGGTCTGGCTCATCAGCTCGTCGTAGAGCGGGATGACGGCGCCGCCCGGCAGGCCGAAGACGTCGGTGACACCCAACAGTTCCAGCGAGCGGATGATCGCGCCGGAACCCGTGAGGATTTCCGGTGTGCCTGAATCAGGTGCCGCAGCGGATGCGGCAGGCGAGGGTGATGGCGATGGCACGGGAGTTTCCGCGGTCATGTGATCAGTTCCCTAGTTCGATGACGAATGGTGAGTGCTAGCCCGTGACGGCGCCGACGGCCGCAGACTGGACGAGCTTCGAGTACTTTGCGAGAACGCCCCGGGTGTAGCGCGGAGGCAGAGGTGCCCAGCCAACACTCCGGGCGGCCAGCTCATCAGGGTCGACCAGTAGGTCGAGCGTGCGAGCTGCGATATCGACCCGTATCAGATCACCATCGCGCACGAAGGCGATTGGACCTGCGTCCACCGCTTCGGGTGCTATATGGCCGATGCACAGTCCGGTTGTGCCGCCTGAGAATCGACCGTCCGTTAAGAGTAGTACATCGGCGCCGAGCCCGGCGCCCTTGATGGCGGCGGTGATCGAGAGCATCTCCCGCATTCCGGGCCCGCCCTTCGGACCCTCGTAGCGGATGACGACGACGTCGCCCTTCCGGATCTCGCCCGCGGTGAGCGCATCCATGGCGGCGCGCTCGCGTTCGAACACGCGCGCGGGTCCCTCGAAGATGTCGGAGTCGAAGCCGGCGGTCTTGACGACGGCTCCCTCGGGGGCGATCGAGCCCTTGAGGATGGTGATTCCGCCGCTGGCGTGGATGGGGTTGTCGAGGGTGCGCAGCACCGTGCCGTCGAGCTCGGGCGGGTCGATCTCGGCGAGGTTCTCGGCGACGGTCTTGCCGGTCACGGTGAGTGCGTCGCCGTGGATGAGGCCGGCCTCGAGCAGTGCTCGCATCACGGCCGGCACGCCGCCGTGACGGTCGACGTCGTTCATGACGTACTTGCCGAACGGCTTGAGGTCACCGATGTGAGGCACCTTGTCGCCGATGCGGTTGAAGTCGTCGAGGGTGAGCTCGACCTCGGCCTCGTTCGCGATGGCGAGCAGGTGCAGCACCACGTTGGTGGAGCCGCCGAACGCCATCGCCACCGCGATCGCGTTCTCGAAGGCCTTGCGGGTGAGGATGTCCCGGGCCGTGATCCCGAGGCGCAGCAGGTTGACGACGGCCTCGCCGGAGCGGCGCGCGTAGTAGTCCCGACGGCGGTCGGCTGAGGCCGGGGACGCGGAGCCGGGCAGGCTCATGCCGAGGGCCTCAGCCACACTGGCCATGGTGTTGGCGGTGTACATGCCGCCGCAGGCACCCTCGCCGGGGGCGAAGGCGCACTCGATGCGCTTGGCGTCGGCCGCGGACATCCGCCCGGCCTTGACGGCGCCGACCGCCTCGAAGGAGTCGATGATGGTGATGTCTTTTTCGGTGCCGTCGGAGAGCTTGACCCAGCCGGGGGCGATCGACCCGGCGTAGAGGAAGACGCTGGCCAGGTCGAGGCGGGCCGCGGCCATCAGCATGCCGGGGAGCGACTTGTCGCAGCCGGCCAGCAGCACGGAGCCGTCGAGGCGCTCGGCCTGCATGACGACCTCGACCGAGTCGGCGATGACCTCACGGGAGACGAGGGAGAAGTGCATGCCCTCGTGGCCCATCGAGATGCCGTCAGAGACCGAGATGGTGCCGAACTGCAGTGGGTAGCCGCCGCCGCCGTGCACGCCTTCCTTGGCGGCCTGCGCGAGGCGGTCCAGGGAGAGGTTGCAGGGCGTGATCTCGTTCCACGAACTGGCGATGCCAATCTGGGGTTTGTCCCAGTCGGCGTCTCCCATACCGACGGCCCGGAGCATCCCACGCGAGGTGGTGGCTTCGATTCCGTCGGTGACGTCGCGGCTGCGCGGCTTCATGTCGATCTCAGTCATGCACTGAGTCTAGAACGTCCGCTGAGCACGGACCGTCGCCCGGGGCTCACGCTCCGGCGGCGGCGTCCCGCTCGGCCGCGACGGCCGCACGCTGGTCGGCGATGAGGCCCAGCACCAGCGGCACGTCTTCCGGGCCGCGCACGCGGTAGCCGGCGAGCGAGTCGCCGGCCCCGATCTTGAGGCCGACGTCGCCGGGCCGCAGCACGGCGAAGGCGTCCTCGTCGGTGGTGTCGTCACCGGCGTAGAAGACCAGGTCGGCGCCCGTGTGCCGGCGCAGCCGCTCGAGGGCGTCGCCCTTGGTGCTGGAGCGCACCGCGAACTCGATCACATCCTTGCCGTCCCGCACGGTCAGGCCGGGCAGCAGCTCGCCCAGTTCCTCACGCGCGGCCTTCTGCGCGGCCGCCGCGTTCCGTTGCGTCGCCAGCCGGGTGTGCAGGGCGAGGCCGGCCGGTTTGCGTTCGATCCAGGTTCCATCGACGCTGCCGGAGATGCGCTCCAGCACCTCGGCCAGGGCGTCCAGCTGCTCGAGTTCCGCGGTGACGAGGTCGAGCTCGATCTCGGGAGTGTCCAGCTGCACCTCGATCCCGTGCGAGCCGGTGAGGAGCACGCCGGTCTGCGGCTGCGACACATGCTGCAGGCTGACCAGGGCCCGGCCGGAGACGAACGCGACCCGCACGCCGTCCAGGTCGAGCAGTCGCTGCACGGCCTCCCGGGTGCCGGCCACGGCGCGCGCGTCTTCGGGCTTGTCGACGTGAGGGGCGAGGGTCCCGTCGAAGTCGAGGGCCACCAGGATGTTGTCGGCCCGGCTGAGATCCTTCAGCGCGCCGGTCAGGGTGTCGGGGATCCCGGGACGCACGGCGGCTCCTTCGGTCAGGGTGCGGAGGAAAGAGGAGGACCAGGCGGCGACATCGTTGTCGAAGACCTTGCGGCGGAGCGCGCGCATCCGTCGCAGCCGTTCCTGTCGCGGCATCGCGATGGCCCGGAGGATGGCGGCCTTCACGCCGTCGATGTCGTGCGGGTTGATCAGCACGGCCTGTTTGAGCTCGTCGGCGGCGCCGGCGAACTCGCTCAGCACCAACACGCCGTCCCGGTCGAAGCGCACGGCCACGTATTCCTTGGCGACGAGGTTCATGCCGTCGCGTAGCGCGGTGACCAGCATCACGTCGGCGGCGAGGTAGAGCGCCACCATTTCCTCGCGCGGGTAGCCGTGGTGGTGGTAGCTGATGGCTGTGTGGCTGATGGTGGAGAAGTCGCCGTTGAGGCGGCCGACGGCCAGTTCGATCTCGTCGCGCAGGGCGATGTAGGGGCCGACGCGTTCCCGGGAGGGGCTGGCCACCTGCACCAGGGTAACGTCTTCCACGCTCAGCCTGCCGTCGGCGAGCAACTCGCCGTATGCCTTGATGCGGTGGGCGATGCCCTTGGTGTAGTCGAGCCGGTCCACGCCCAGCATGATCGTCTTGGGGTTGCCGAGGTCTTCCCGGATCTGGCGGGCGCGTTCCTGGATCTCGGGGCGCCGCGCCAGTTCCTCGTAGGCGGCCGCGTCGATGGAGATCGGGAAGTGCTTGGCGATCACCCGGCGGTGCGTGCCCTCGGGGGCAGGAACGTCGATGGCGACGCCGCGGGTCGGGTAGCCGTAGAGGCGGCGCACGGCGCGGGAGAAGTTGCCTGCGTCCGCGAGGCGCTGGAAGCCGATCAGGTCGGCGCCGAGCAGACCGTCGAGGATCTGCTTGCGCCAGGGCAACTGGGCGTAGATCCCGTACGGCGGGAAGGGAATGTGGTTGAAAAAGCCGATCACGAGGTCGGGGCGCGCGTCGCGCAGCATCCGTGGCACCAGCTGCAACTGGTAGTCGTGCACCCACACCGTGGCCCCGGGGGCAGCGGCGGCTGCGGCGGCTTCGGCGAAGCGCCGGTTCACCCGCACGTAGGCCTCCCACCATTTGCGGTGGTAGCGCGGCGGGGCGATCACGTCGTGGTACAGCGGCCAGATGGTGTCGTTGGAGAAGCCCTCGTAGTACTCCTCCAGCTCCGATTCGCTGAGCCGCACCGGGACGATGGAGATGCCGTCGTTCTCGAACGGCTCGAACGTGCGGTCGGCGATGCCGGGCCACCCGACCCAGGCTCCGTCGGAGCTGCGCATCATGGGCTCGAGGGCGGTGACCAGGCCGCCGGGCGAGGTACGCCAGCCCTCGGTCCCGTCGTCGTCGACCTCAATCTCGACCGGGAGACGGTTGGAGACCACGACCAACGAGTAGGTGGGGTTCGGGGCGGCGGATGCCAGGGGGTCAGCTGAAGAGGTAATGGTATCGTCCGTTCCGGCTGGTGCAGAGCGCGCCCGCCTTGCTGGACTCCCAAGGCTACCAGCGGGTCGGAAAGGCTTGCCGGGCGGGCCTTTCGGTCACCTCCGGCGCGGCATGGTGACAACTCAAAGGTAACGAGCGTATTTTGGCCGTTGGATCGTGTCGTCTTGTGACGCGACTCCCCGATTCTTGTTCGATCAAAGGCGGACCCATGGACCTGAGTTTTCTGTTGAGCTGGGTGCTGATCGTCTTCGCGACCATCAGCCTCGTTGTCTTCGTCTCATTCTTCGTTCTGGTGCGAACGCTGTACAAGCGCATTCGCCGCAGCCGGGCGCTGTCCGGAGCGGTGCTGCGTTCTCGCACCCGCCTCAGCTGGGGCCCGCAACACGAGGTTCTGAAGCTGCAGTTGCGACTGCAGGAATCCCTCGATAGCGGGCAGGCGGCCGTCGGGCTGGCCCGGAGCAGTCAGGGCCCGCTCGGTGAACTTCCGCGACTCTTCCGGCGCATTGCCGGTGAAGGCGTGACGCTGCAATCCCAGTTGCGGCTGCTGACCAGCGAAACCGATCGCGCCGTGCTCGCCGAGGAGCTGTCGGTGGCCCGCCGCCGCGTCGACCAGGTGGCCGGTCTGGTGCGCCGACTACGTTCCACCGTCGCCACCGGTCTCGGGGACCTCACCGATGATTCCCTCACCACGCTGCACACAGACGTCGACCAGGAGGTGGCCGCACTCAGAGCCGGCGTCGATGAGTTGCGCGGTCTCAACGGCGACCCCCTCAGCGGCGACCGCAACGGCGACCGCAACCGGCCCGACGGGTTGACCATTCCGCGTCGACCGATGTCCATGGATCGTCTCGGCAGAAAGAATGAATCATGAGTTTCAGTTCGCGCCTGCGCGTCATCCTTCGCAGCAAGTCCAACCGCGCGCTGACTCAGCTGGAGGACCCCCGCGAGGCCCTCGACGACAGCTATGAGCAGCAGGTGAAGATGCTCCAGCAGGTTCGGCTGGGGCTGGCCGAGGTCGCGACGGCAAAGAAGCGGATCGAGCTGCAGGGCCAGGAAATGGGCGGTCGTTACCAGCGCCTCGCCGACCAGGCCCAGGAGGCTCTGAACCAGGGCAGGGAGGACCTGGCCCGCACGGCCTTGGAACGCCGCTCACTCCTGGAGGGTCAGGTCGCCGCGATCCGCAACCAGTACCTCGCGTTGGCGCAACAGCAGGCGCAGCTGCAGGACAACGAGCGGCGCCTCGCCGAGCGGATCGCGGCCTTCCGCACCGAGAAGGAGACGATCAAGGCCACCTACGCCGCCTCCGAGGCTCGGGTCAAGGCGAACGAAGCCGCAGCGGGTATCGGCTCGCAGATGGGCACGGTCGGCACCGACCTCGACCGGGCGAAGGACCGGGTCGCCCAGATGCAGGCACGGGCCGCCGCCACCGACGAGCTGCTGTCCAGCGGCGCCCTGAGCGACGTCACGGCCGCGCCCGACGCGGACCTCGAGCGGCAGCTGTCGGATGGTGCGACCAGAGCGGATGTCGACCGCCAGCTTCAGGCGATGAAGAGCGCCCGCGCCGCCGACCAGGGCCACGGCGCTCGCGCTCGCGGCGGAACCGACGCCTGGCTGAGCATCGGCCAGGCCCCGACCACCCCCTGACCCGGTGCGCCCCTGACCCGGTTCGCCCCTGACCCGGTTCGCCACTGACCCGGTTCGTCGCGGGGCCGAGCGGAGGGCGTGGTGGATGCCCGATCCGCGGAATCGCTGCCGCGAGTCCAGCGGGTGTCGTGGCTAACTCAGGAGATCCAGCCGGGCCGCGCCGGGAATCCGCACTGGTTCCGCACTGCTCCGCGGCAGCCGGGCGACCCGGGCGGCGGATGTCCTGAGTTGGCCCCAGAAGCGAGCCCGGCCGCGCCTCACCCACGGTTATTTCAGGAGAGACACGATCCCCGTCGAATGCGGTCGGGGCGGGTTCGTTCCGGTCGCGTCCGCGTCAGCTGCGAGCCTGCGCCAGCCCGAACGACCGGGCGCCGCGCCGGCTGGCGACGGTCCCATATGAGGCCAGAACGCTCACCACGGCGAAGATCACCAGGATGGCCGCCGGCCCGCCGGCGCTGGTGCCTCCCCCGGAGACGATGGCCTGCATCCCCTGCACCGCCCAGGTCAGCGGCAGGAACGGGCTGATCATCTGGAACGGTGCGGACACCAGCTCGATGGGGTAGAGCCCGCCCACCGCGGTGAGCTGCAACGCGAGCAGCACCAGGGAGACCACGATCCCGACCCGGCCGAAGGCCGCCGTGAGGAAGTGGTGCAGGGCCGCGAACACAAACGCGAGGAACACCGCGAAGGCCAGGGTCGACGGCAGAATCGACCACGAGACGCCGAGCGTGCTGTGCAGCAGCAGCACTACGACCACGGCCTGCGCCGCGGCGATGCCGAACGCGCGGCCGAGGCTGCGGACCACGAGGCCGCCGGTCGACGCGGTCGACGCCAGCGCGATCGCGGATAGCGGCTTCATCACCAGGAAGATGGCCAGGGCGCCGATCCACAGGCCGATCGGCACGAAGACCATGCCGATGACCGGGCCGATCGACGCGAAGGCGTTGTCACGCTCCACGGTGATGCCGACCGGTTCGGAAACGACCGCGGCGGTCGCCTCCGGGTCGGTATCGGTGAGCGGGGCCGCACTGTCCGCGCCTTCCTGCAGTCCCCCGGCGAGTTCGGCCGCTCCCGATTCGAGCAGGCGCGCGCCCGCGGCGGCATCCGTTGTGCCGGTGGCCAGCTGCGAGAGGCCGGTGGAGACGCCGGCGACCCCGGCGGCGAGGTCACTGGCGCCGCCGCGCAGGTCGCCGCCCCCGGCGGCGAGTTGGCTCGCACCGTCGGCGCTTTGGGAGAGACCACCGAGCACACCCTCGATGCCGGGCCCAGCCTGGCCGATGCCGGGGCTCTGCGCTGCAAGGGCGTCGAGTCCACCCTGGAGCTGCTGCAGGGCCGGCGCGTAGTCGGCGACCCGCGAGTCGCTCTGCATGAGGGCGTTCAGCTGCCGAAATCCGTCGGCGCTGTCCTGCACCCCGGCCGCGTAGGCCGGCAGGCCGGTCGCAAGCGGGGCCAGTCCGGCCGCGCCCGCTTGAAGCCGGGTCAGGCCGTCGCTCAGTCCGGTGACGCCCTGGGTGTACTCGGTCACGCCGGAGGAGAAGGATGCGGCGCCGGTCGCGGCCGACGAGGCGCCGGATGCCGCGGCGGCCGTTCCGCCGGCCAGCGACTCGAGGCCGGTGGCCACCCCGGTGACCCCGGTCGAAACCTGCGCGGCGCCATCCGCCGCCTGGGTCAGGGACTCGCCCAGCACCGCCAGGTTCGTGTAGAGCCCGTTCAGGTACTGCGAGGTGATCTCGCGACCGAAGACGCCCGACATGGCGGTGCCCACCGATTGGGCCACCGATCCGGCCAGGAACGAGTGCGCGTCATCGGTACGGATGCCGAGGTCGGCCTGAGTGGGAGTCGCCCCGCCCAGCGAGGTCACCGACGCCGAGAAGTCCTCCGGGATCGTGAGCACCGCGTAGGCGTCACCGGAAGCCAGGGCGGCCGCGGCATCCGTGGAGTTGGAGATGGTCCAGGCGAATCCGGTGGCGTTGGACCCGTCGCCGGACGGCTTGGTGAGTTCGGTCACCAGCATGCGGCCGGCGAGCACCGGCTGCTCAGTGCCGTCGGGCAGGGTGGAGGTGACAATCTCGTCGTTGTTGACGACGATCGCCGGCAGCGTGTCCACGCGCTGGTCGGCGGTGGCAAGGGCCGCGGCGAAGAGGCCGGCCACGGCGAGCGGCACCACGATCAGGCCCGCCAGCAGGGCCCCGAAAGCCCCTCGGCGTTGCCCGGGCGTGCGGCTGAACAGTTTCTCAAGCCTGGTGCTCATCGCTTCAGTGCCTTTCGGTCAAGGGAATCAAGGTCGAGAGTCTGCAGCGGGCGGGCGCCACGGTAGACCGGGGTGGCCTCGGAGAAGGAGGCGGCACCGAGGATCAGGGTGGTCGACGCCGGAGCGAGGGTCGCCAGCACCTGCACGAGATCGCGTCCCGCCGGGTCGACCGGCAGCCCCTCGCCCAGGTCCACGATGACGACTCCCGGAGTCTCGGTGAGCGCCGCCGCCACGAGCACCGTGGCGCGGCCCAGGGCCGAG
Organism: Cryobacterium sp. TMT3-29-2; assembly: GCF_004564305.1. Lineage (NCBI taxonomy): Bacteria > Bacillati > Actinomycetota > Actinomycetes > Micrococcales > Microbacteriaceae > Cryobacterium > Cryobacterium sp. TMT3-29-2. The sequence continues at coordinate 4,566 of NZ_SOGK01000085.1, read as the reverse complement.
AGTGACGACACGGTCGTGCCGGCGACGATCGGGCCGGAGGCACGACCGCTCGACGTGGTGCCGAGTGCGCCGTTGAGTCGTGTGAGCCAGTCGGCGAGCTGGGAGCGTCGCGACGCGGCGCGGTACCACGGATGCGCCAGGTCCAGCCGTTCGGCCAGCAACTCCCCCACGGTGAGCCCGTTATCGCGGCTGTCGCCCACGTCGGCGAGTGCCACCGCGCGGAGGGCGCGGCTGCGCTCGGACGGCAACGGGGAACCCGTGACCTGGATGCGGCCGAACACCGGGTCGAGCCGGCCGGCGAGCGTTGCGGCGACGACGCGGCGATGTGTGGCGGAACCGGTCAGTACCACCACCGTGCCGGCGTCGATGGCGAGGTTCAGCGGCCCGAAGGGGCTCTCCGGCAGTCCGAAGACGGCCCCCTCGGCGGTGATGGCGTGCGTTTGGCTGGTGGCCCACTCTTTGTCGGCCAGGTGCTGACGCAGACCCTCACCCTCGATGTCGACGTTGGGAAGGATGCGGGAGAGCCAGCGCGGCAGCCACCAGGCGGCGTCGCCGGCGAGGGCCATCGCGGCCGGGACCAGCGTCATCCGCACCAGGAACGCGTCGAGGAAGACTCCGACGGCCAGTGCGAAGGCGATGCCCTTGATCGCCCCTGTGCCCTCGGGCACAAACGCGAAGAAGACGAAGAACATGATCAGGGCGGCGGCCGTGACCACCCGGGCGGCGTGGGAGAACCCGTGCACGATGGATTCACGGGCCAGGCCGGTTTTCACGAACTCCTCCCGCATGCCGGAGACGAGGAACACCTCGTAGTCCATGGCCAAGCCGAAGAGCACGGCCATCAGCAGGATGGGCAGGAAGCTCAGGATCGGCCCGGGGGTCTCCACCCCGAGCAACTCGGAGAACCAGCCCCACTGGAAGATCGCCACGGTCGCGCCGATCGACGCGGCCACCGACAGGAGGAATCCGAGTGCCGCCTTGATCGGCACGAAGATCGAGCGGAACACCATGGTCAGCAGGATGATCGAGAGCCCCACCACGATCAGGGCGAACGGCACGAGCGCGTTGCTGAGGCGGTTGGAGATGTCGATCCCCACGGCGGTCGCGCCGGTCACGGCGATGGGCGTGCCCAGGTCGTTGTCGATCGAGGGGGCGAGATCACGGATGGCCTGCACGAGCGCCTTGGTCTCAGGCGCGTTCGGTGCGCTGTCGGGCATGACCTGGATGATGGCGGTGTCGACGGTCGGGTTCGGGGTCCCCTTGCCGACGAAGGCGACGTCGGGCAGGGTGCGGAGGGCCGCGCCGATGGTATCCAGGTCACCGAAGATGTCCGTCGTCTGGGTAATGTCGACGACGACGATCAGTGGTCCGTTGTAGCCGGGCCCGAAACCCTCCTCGAGCATGGTGAACGCCTCGCGCTGCGTCGAACCTTCCGGTTCGGACGCCCCGTCGGGCAGGTTGAGGTCGAGGCTGAGCGCCGGGACCGCCAGCGTGCCGAGCACGCCGACGACGAGGAGCACGGCCACGACGGGCGCCTTGAGCACGAGGTTCACCCAGCGGTGGCCCAGGGTGGGCCGGCCGGTGTCGGGCCGGGTGGCCCGGCGGTGCGCGCGGCTTCCGGTCTTCGGGGTGAGACGTCCCTTGGCGAGGCCGAGTACGGCGGGGAGGAGCGTGACCGCCACGAAGATCGAGATCAGCACGGCGAAGGCCGCGCCCAGCCCCATCACGCTGAGGAACGGGATTCCCACCACGAGCAGCCCGAGCAGGGCGATGATCACTGTGATCCCGGCGAAGACGACGGCACTGCCGGCGGTGGCCACGGCCGTGGCCGCCGAGTCGTGCGGTTCGGCGCCGTTGGCGAGCTGTGTTCGGTGCCGCGACAGGATGAAGAGCGCGTAGTCGATGCCGACGGCGAGCCCGAGCATCAGGGCGAGCATGGGGGCCGTGCTCGAGACCGGCACGAACGCGGAGATCACGGTGATGCCGCCAATGGCGACTCCAACGCCGATCAGGGCCATCAACAGCGGCATCCCGGCGGACACGAGCGATCCGAAGGTGATCACCAGCACCACGCCGGCGAAGATCAGGCCCAGCACTTCGGAGACGGTGATGCCGAAGGTGTTGTCCGCGAAGACCTGGCCGCCGAACGCGACCTCGAGGCCGGCCGCCTCGGCGATGTCCCGCGTACCGGTCACCGCGGCGAGGGTTTCCTCGGTGACGTCGGTCGACAGGCCGGACAGCTGCACCTGGCTGAACGCGCTCTCCGAGTCCTCCGAGATCGCGCCCGATGCAAATTCGTCATAGGGCGTGAGCACCGAGTCGACGCCGGCGACGTCCGCGAGCTCGGCCGCCATGTCGACGATGGCCGTGCGATAGGGCTCGTCAGTGACGGATGCTCCGTCCGGGGTCGAGTAGACCACCTGCACCGCGGCGCCGGCCGCCTGGGGGAACACCGCGCCGAGCTTGTCGATGGTGTCCTGTGATTCCGTGCCGGGAATCGCGTAGGACTCCTGGGTCTGGCCGCCGAGGGCAACCCCGACGCCGAGGATCCCGACCAGCAAGATGGCCCAGATGCCAAGCACCAGCCCCGCGCGCCGGTAGGCGAAGTGGCCGATTCGATAGAGGAGGGTTGCCATGGGTGCTACTTCCGGGACGGGGTGGTGCGAACGGTGACGGGGGCGAGCAACTCGGTGATGACGGACAGGAGCGCAGGGCGGATCTCCTCCTCCGGGGCGATCTCCTCGCCGAGGAAGGTCATGCCGGCCACCAGGGTGTAGGCGGCGCCGCCAAGGGCGATGCCGAAACGGATGCGGTCTTCCGTGCTGGCATCGCCGTGGCAGAGCGTGTCGGACAGGCGCACGATCAGAACACCGGCCCGGTCGATCACCGGGATGCCGCGCAGCGACTGGGACTGGTTGATGAAGGTGTGCAGCTCAAGGCGGAATTCGAGGATGAAGTCGATGAAGTCGTTCACGAACCGGCTCCGGGAGAGGGCACTCTCCTCGGTGGCGAGGAACCGTTCGAGTATGGCCTCCAGCCGGTCGACCGCGGGAGTGAGCACCTCGTCGAGGAGCGCTTCCTTGGAAGCGAAGTGGTAGAGCACGCTCGACTTGGAGTAGCCGGCGGCGTCGGCGATCTGCTGCAGCGAGGTGCCGGCGAAACCGACCGAGGCGAACTGTTCCAACGCTGTCGCCCGCAGTTCCACACTGGCGCTTTGGCGGTTGTGCGGGGGCTGGGGCAGTACGGGCTCGGGAGTCACCCGATAACGCTAGCTGACCGATCGGTCAGAGTCTGTCCGATCGGTCAGATTGTCGGGTAACGCGCAGCCGGGCAACTTCCCGGTAGCGTTAGGCGCGGAGGTCTTCATGCGAAAGTTCATTTTCAGCAGTGCAATCATCGGCGTGCTCGCCGGCGGTTGGAACATTCTGAGCGCCACGCGCACCGGTCCGCGAGACTGGCGACTGGCGCTGATGTGGATCGGCTGGCTGCTCAGCGCAGCCGTCGCCATCGGAACCGTCATCCAGGACGCCGACGAACGCCGGATCGAGGGCTGACTCCCCGATCCGTCGGCGTGTCAGCAGAGGCGGTGCCGCACCGGACGGCAGACTGAGAAGATCATGGGAACGTTAGCCGAAAGGGGCTCCCGATGTTTGGTCGACGACGTCGCGTCGAACCGGTCGCACCGGTCATTCCCCCGCACGTTCCCGAGCTCAGTGACGCGCAGGTTTTCGAGCTTCTGCACACCCAGATCGCCCGCCTCGTGGGTGCCCAGGGTCAGTGGACGCTGGTTCCGCGCAGCAGCGACGACACCGACGTAATCTTCCACGGCCTGAAGGCGAATCAGATCGCCTCGTCCCTGGCCACTGTGCTCCGCACCGAGACCGCCGCACTGCGCGGCGAGGTCGTCGCCGAGCCCACCGCACTCCCCTTCACTCCCGCCCCGATCACCGTCTGGGCGGCCCCGGAGCGCACTGCCGTGAAGGCGCCTTCACCCACCGAGGCGGTCACTCTGCCACGCTTCACCGCCGGGCCTTCGACGGACCACGCCCGCCTCGTGGCCTGATCCACGCCCTCGCCTTCCGAGCGTCCGTCGACGGTTGAGCCCGCCAACCTGACCCTCGGTGGTTGAGCCCGCCGAAACCCGGCGACCCGATCTGTCACGGCTCCCATGCCCCGAAGGTTGAGCCTGCCGAATCCCGGCGACCCACCCCGGTGGTCGAGCCTGCCGAGACCCGGTGCACCGCCACCCGAAGCCGCCCGTCCCGGTGGTCGAGCCCGCCGAGACCCGGTGCACCGCCACCCGAAGCCGCCCACCCCGGTGGTCGAGCCCGTCGAGACCCGATGCACCCACCCGAAGCCGCCCACCCCGGTGCTCGATCCTGCCGAGACCCGATGCACCGCCACCCGAAGGCTCCCGTCCCGGTGGTCGAGCCCGCCGAGACCCGGTGCACCGCCACCCGAAGGTTCCCGTCCCGGTGGTTGAGCCTGTCGAGACCCGGTGCACCGCCTCCGAAGGTTCCCACCCCGGTGGTTGAGCCTGTCGAAACCAGGGACCAGAGGCCTGGA
>NZ_SOGK01000028.1:0-78277 GCF_004564305.1 Cryobacterium sp. TMT3-29-2 | reverse complement strand
CCCGCACCAGATCCGCGGGGAACGCGAACCCCTCACCGGGGAGCCCGCTCGTTTCGTCGGTGATCGCACCCGTCGCACTGGCCACCAGGGCACGCTCCGCGGTGCCCAGGTCGTCCGGAGCGACCCGGGCGGCAACAGTGTCGAGGGCAGTGACGATGTGCTCGGCAGCGTCCACACCAAGCGAACCGGCGGTGAGGGCAGCCGCCACGGCCGGGTAATACGGCGGCAGCATGCTGGTGCCGGCCAGACGCAGGGTGACATTCTCGCCCAGGCGCACCCGCCGGTTCGCCTCCCGCGAGGAAACACGGGTCAGGCGGGTGATCAGGTCCGTTCCATTGGTCGCCCCGTTCTTGTACGCGAGGGACTCATTCCCGAGGATGCGCCGAGACCGCACCGCAATGTCGGCAGCGGATGCAACCCTGGCAGCATCGACCCTACGGCCGAGGTCTTCGACCGTGCCGAGCACCGCCATCGCCTCCGCCTCACTCAAAAGAGAGAAGGCGACCGAATCAAGCACGGACGCGGCCAGATCACGCGCCTGCTGCAGTCGCTGCACAAGGGGCAGCTGCACGAGGGGCTGTTGCACGAGGGGCAGCTGCACAAGGGGCTGTTGCACGTTGGAAGCCACCGCCTGCGGTGAGGTGGTGGGGTGGTGCGGAGTGGGGGCTCCTGCCATACCACTATAGTAAACGTGTTCTAATCTAGAGTCAAGACTTATAAAGATATATCGAACCTGATTTGTTCGCGGCGGGCCCGTGGGCCGGGGCGACCAGGTCCATCCGTCGCCGTGCGAGACAAAGTCCCGAGCCCCTAACGAATTCGACGGAGATTTTACCGATATGGAACTGGAACGGATGTTTCGGGCCGATTTTGAGCAAAGTCTCCGTCGAATTCGTTCGGCCGGGAGCGGGCGCGGCAGTGGCGGGGCGGGCGGCGCGCCGGGGTTCGGCACGCGCGGCCACCGAACCGAGCCGCCAGACGGGGTGTTCACCCGGCGGCCATTCGGGGGGCACTCGAGACTCCGAAGGTCCGAGGGTGGCAACAGAAGCTGTCACTCTCGTTGTCCCCACTTCAGGAGAACCGCATGCGACGTCCACGCTCGGCGCTGGCCGCCACCACCCTGGTGGTGGCTCTCGCGGCCACCGCCACCCTCACCGGCCTGGTCGGGACCTCCCTCTCGGCCTCCGCTGACGACGACGAGGGCCGGGCGAAGAACGTCATCTACTTGCTCGGGGACGGCATGGTGCGCACTCACGTCACCGCCGCCCGGGAGCGCTTCTACGGGTCGGACGGGAAGCTGTCGATGGAGACTCTGGCGGCGCAGGGCTATGTGAGCACCTATGCGGTGGAGAAACTCTCCGGCCAGCCCGATTTCCGCCCCAACCCCGTCACGGACTCCGCCTCGGCCGCGACCGCGGGGGCCTTCGGCGTCAAGACCTACAACGCGGCCCTCGGCGTCGATGCCAAAGGTGCCATCGTGCCCACGATGATGGAACTCGCCAAGAAGGCCGGCTACCGCACGGGCAATGTGTCCACCGCGGAGATCACCGACGCCACCCCGGCCGGCCAGATGAGTCACGTACTCGCCAGGGGCTGCCAGGGGCCGGTCTATTCGGATGCGGCCTGCCAGGACCTCGCGGTGACCGGTGCGGCCCTGCCCACGAACGACGTGCGGGTGACCCCCGTCGCCGACCAGATCGCCCGCAACGGCACGGCCGATGTGATCCTCGGCGGTGGCCTCGGCCGCTTCGATGCCGACGATGAGGCCGCGCTGACCGCACAGGGCTGCTCGGTGCTCGGTTCGATCGCCAACCAGACGACGGCCACGAAGGCCGACCTTGCCGCCGCCACCGGCCAGAAGGTCTTCGGGCTGTTCAACCGTGGCATCCTCACCGTCGAGAAGTCCAAACGGGACAACCCTTCGTCGGTTCAGGCGCAGGAGCCGAGCCTGCCGGAGATGACGAGCAAGGCCATCGAACTGCTCAGCCAGACGAAGACCAGAGGCGAGAAGACCGAGAAGACTCACAAGAGCGACAAGGGCTTCTGCCTGCAGATCGAAGGCGCCCTGATCGACAAGCGCTCCCACGCCAACGACGCGGCGCAGACCCTCGACGAGATCAAGGCCTTCGACGATACCGTCGCGATCGCACAGGAATTCGCCCAGCGCGACGGCAACACTCTGGTCATCGTCACGCCTGACCACGAATGCGCCGGGTTCAACATCAGAGAAAAGGGCACCTTCACCAACGCCGAGGCAGCGACACCCCCGGCCAATGTCGACGGTGGCAACACCGCCAACAACTCGACGCCGACCCGGCCGAGCAACGCGCGCGATTCGGCGCGATCCACCGGCATCGTCAACGGCACCGGCGCGGCCGACGCCAAGAACTTCGGCCCCGCCACCTTCCGCATCCCCACCGACGCGGCCGGTGTCACCGACGGATCCCCGGAGGCGGGCCTGTGGTTGAGTTACCTCCCCGGCAACCACACGGGTGCGGATGTCCCGATCTACGCGTCCGGTCCCGGCTCCGACCAACTGGAGGGCACCACTGACAACATCGCCCTGTTCGGCATCGTCGGACACGCCCCGCGCGTCATCCGCTAGCCGATTCCGCACCACGCGCCAGACCGACCGCCCGACGGGAGAATCGAATGACACTCAGATCACCTCGGCTTGCCGCACTGGTCTTCCTCGTGGGGCTGGTCGCCGGACTGGCCACGGTCGCCCTGGCCGTCGTCAACCCGGCCGCCACGGATGCGGCGCCGGTCGCCGTGACGCCGCAGGCGTCCTTCGCGGGGCTCACCGCGGCGACGGGCGAACCGGAACTCGCCGGCATTGCCCAGGCCCAACCGAGCCCCGGTGAGATCGTGCGGGCGGCCGGACCGTTCGATGACCGGTTCTCCCTCGAAGACCTGGCCTTCGATGGCGCCGCCGTCACCGGGGGCGTGCTGGTCACCAGTGATGTGAGCGAGGTGCTCGACCGGCAGGTTCTCGCGGGCTTCTACGACCAGCAGGGGATGCTGCTCGGCTCCGATCGTTTCGTGTACCACCTCGCGACGACCATCGCGTCGTCCGGCCATGCGGCAGCCCCGGACGAACGGGTGACCTTCCGGATCGAGGTCCCGGCCCCGCTGGCCGGGCAGGCGGCCTCGGTGGCCCTCGGCGTTCCCGTGCTCGTGAACGAGTAGCCGCACCGCACCGCCCTCCCCGGCCGGCGCCCCCGACTAGAAGTTCGGTAGGAACTCCTGCCAGACGGCGCGCCGCTCCCCGCGGGGATCAGACTCGATGCGATCGGTCTCGTCGATGATCAGAGTCAGCCGATCGGACTCCGTGTAGGTCGGCCAGCTGTCGTCGGGCCGGCCGGTGCAGGCGAAGCGCAGCCAGTGCAGCCGCATCCGTTCGCCCGCGTTGATGAAGAGTTCGCGCCCACCGAGCAGGCTCATTGCGCGGGCCGTGGGGCCGTCGACGTGGTCGAACAGGGCGAACAGCTCGATGCCGTGGGTGGCGCCGATGCCCAGCATGTGCATGAGCCGCGGCGCCAGGTCGAACCGGTACGCGTAGACCGGTGCGGCCCGGGAATGGAAGTCGCCGATCTGCAGGCTCGGATACCAGAACACGAAATCCCCGCCGAAGTCCGATGACGACCGTTTCGCCGGGAGGGTGGCGTAGACCGTGCGCATCGCATCGTGCGAGCTCACCGGGGCGTGGTCGAAGATCGCCGCGATGCGCATCGGCGACTTCGGCAGGATGTCCACCCGTCCTCGGAACAACGACCCCTCCCGCTCGTTGGTGCCGATGATCAGCGGCACCCGGTGCGCGGTCCCGTGCCGGAAGGCGTCGAGCGGCCGCTCGGGCAGGAAATCTCCGTCGATCACCGGGATCAGACAGAAGGTGCCCGGGTTGGCATCCGGCGTGCGCGCCTGCAACGCCACGGACGCCCGGGTCAGGTCGGCCACCGCGCCGCTGGTCAGCAGGTCGTTGGGCGACAGGGCTGAGGCGTCCGGCCGCTGGGAGCGCAGCTCCGCCACGAATTCGGCGGCCCAGCCGTCGGTCAGTAAGTGCGAGAACGACGCGCTGGTCGGGGGACTCTGCGCGATGGCGCGGGTGAACAGCCCCTCGGCGGCAGGCGTCGCCATCAGGTGGAGCACCGCGTTGGCGCCGGCGGATTCCCCGAAGACGGTCACATTGTGGGGGTTGCCCCCGAAGGCACGGATGTTCTCGTGCACCCACCGGAGGGCTGCGACCTGGTCGCGCAGCCCAAGATTGCTCTCGAGGGGCCGCTCCGGTGTCGAATACCGGGAGAAGTCGAGGTAGCCGAGGGCACCCAGCCGGTAGTTGAAACTGACGTAGACCACCCGGCCGGTGCGCACGAAGCTCTCTCCGCGGCCGGTGAAATCCTGCGAGGAGCCCACACTGTAGCCGCCGCCGTGGATGAAAACCATCACCGGGCGTCCCAGCCGTTTGCGCGTCGCCGTCGCCGGCCGTAGCACGTTGACGCTCAGGCAGTCCTCACCGGCCGGCACGCGCGGCCGGGCACCCTTGAACTGGCTTTTGTAGGGCTGCGGGGCCACCCGGCCGAACCGGGAGGCGTCCCGAACGCCCTCCCACGGCACGACCGGCTGCGGGGCCCGGAACCGCAGGTCGCCCACGGGCGGCGCGGCGTAGGGGATGCCGCGCCAGGCCAGGATCCGTTCGGCATCCACCCCGCGTACGATCCCGCCTGTGACCCGCACGTCCAACCGGCTCCGCGGAGAGGTCGGCACCACCTCGGGCAGGGTCACGGTCATGGTGTCCTCACTTCCGGCGCGTGGGCGCCGCTACCGGTACTCCGGATTCGGCTGGAATCCGGACCGCTCGCCCTGGTCCCACGCCCCGAGGAGGTTCCCGTACGCAGGGATGCCGCCGTTGGCCTTCAGGATCGCGGCCAGGTGCATCAGGTTCCAGGTCATGAAGGTGAGGTTGCGGTTGGTGAACTCGCTCTCCGGCCCGCCGGAGCCCGGGTCCAGGTAGCTCGGCCCTGGCCCGATGGCACCGATCCAGCCGGCGTCCGCCGCCGGGGGGATCGTGAAGCCGATGTGCTGCAGGCTGTAGAGCACGTTCGACGCGCAGTGCTTCACGCCGTCTTCGTTGCCGGTGATCACGGCCCCGCCCACCTTGCCGTAGTAGACGTACTGACCCTTGTCGTTCAGCTCCCCCGACATGGCATAGAGCCGTTCGATCACCCGCTTGGTGACAGAGCCGTTGTCGCCGAGCCAGATCGGACCGCCGATCACGACGATGTCGGAGGTGCGCACCTTGTCGAACAACGCGGGCCAGGCATCCGTCGCCCAGCCGTGTTCGGTCATGTCGGGGTAGACGCCCGAGGCGATGTCGTGGTCGATGGCCCGGATGTTCTCGACGTGGACGCCCTGCTCGTGCATCAGGTTGATGCTGAGGTTCATCAGGCCCTGTGTGTGGCTGATTTCGGGGCTTCGTTTAAGGGTGCAATTGATGAACAGGGCCCGAAGGCCGGCGTATTCGAAGGATGCCTGGGTGTTGCGGGTCGCGGTCATGGCGTCAGTTTTGCACCGGCCCCAGATGCCGGCTAGGGCCTCGGATCTGGCCTCGATCGGGTTAACTGGGAGAGTGATCACCCGAGAGCGCCGAGTTCTGATCGTGGCCATTCTGGCGTCGTTCGTGGCCTTCCTGGACGGCTCCATCGTCACGGTGGCGCTGCCGGCGATCTCGCGGGAACTCGGCGGCGGTCTCGTGCTGCAGCAGTGGGTGGTCGACGGCTATCTGCTCTCGCTGGGTGCCCTGATCCTCGTGGCCGGGTCTCTCTCGGACACGTTCGGCCGGGTGCGGGTGCTCCGGATCGGGCTGGTCTGGTTCGGTATCACGTCGCTGGCCTGCATGGTGGCACCCTGGGGGAGCGCGCTCGTGCTCGCCCGGGTGCTGCAGGGCGTGGCGGCGGCACTGCTGGTGCCGAGCTCCCTGGCGTTGATCACCTCCACCTTCTCGGGGGCGGCACAGGGCCGGGCGATCGGTGCCTGGACGGGCTGGACGGGGATCGCAGGAATCATGGGCCCGGTGCTCGGCGGCATCCTGGTGGACACGGCGAGCTGGCGGCTCCTCTTCGGGATGAACGTGATCCCGATCGCGATCACCCTGGTGCTGCTGGCCGGCCTGGACGAGCCCGTGCGCACCCGCCCGGTGGCCCCCGTTGACGTGTGGGGCGCCGGCCTGGCCGCGATCGGGCTCGGCGGGCCGGTTTTCGCCCTGATCGAGCAGGGTCGGCTGGGCTGGGCAAGCCCGGTCGTGTTCGTGCCCTTCGTCGTGGGGCTGCTGGCCTTCGCGGGGTTCCTCTGGTGGGAGGCGCGCGCGCCGCATCCGATGATGCCCCTCGGCCTGTTCACGAACCGCAACTTCGGGGTGGGTAACCTCGCCACGGTCGGCGTCTACGCGGCCCTCAACCTCGGCTTCTTCGTCTTCACGCTCTACCTGCAGCAGGTCGGCGGCTTCTCGGCGACCGCAGCCGGATTCGCGGGGATCCCGGCGACCGTCATGCTTCTGCTCTTCGCGACCCTGTTCGGCACTCTGGCCGGCCGCTACGGCCCACGGATGTTCATGGCCGTCGGCCCGGTCGTCGCGGGGCTCGGTTTCCTGCTGTTGCTCGCGGCGGTGCCGCCGATCGACCTCTGGGCTCAGGTCGTACCGGCCATCGTGGTGGTCGGCCTCGGCCTGGCCATCACCGTGGCTCCGCTGACCTCCGCCGTGCTGGGCTCGATCCCTTCCGAGCAGGCCGGGATCGGGTCGGCCGTCAACAACGCCGTAGCCCGGGTGGCCGGGCTGATTGCGGTGGCCCTGGCCGGAACGATCATCGGCGGCACGCTCGACGTGACCGGATTCCAGCGCGTGATGGTGGTCGTGGCGGTCCTGATGTTCGCCGGCGGGGCCGTCTCCTGGCTCGGAATCCGCACCCCCGCCGGCCTTGCCGCACCGGAGCCCCCCGAATAGCTGTTATAGTTTTCAAGTTGTCATAGAGCGCTTAGTTCGGTGGCAGCCTGCGCTCGTAGCTCAACGGATAGAGCATCTGACTACGGATCAGAAGGTTGGGGGTTCGAATCCCTTCGGGCGCACAGGTGAAAAACCCCCGCAATCGTCACGATTGCGGGGGTTTTGTGATAGGTCCACGCTGACCGGGAAGTACTGACCGGGGGCCTGTCGCCAGAGTCTCTGACGGACCTGGCTCTAGCGGACCGCCAGGATCTTTCGCGGCTGGTGTGCCGACTCGCGGCGCACGTTGGTGCGATCGCAGCCGGAACAGGTCAGCACGTAGACCGGGAGGGTGAGGTGCTCGGCGTGAGCCGGGTTCGGCGTGAGGCGAGCTGCGGAATGACAAAAGGGACACGTGATTCTCATGGCTGAGGCTCCTGTTCTCGTACCCGCCACGATCTGCAACGCGTTACTCGAAGTTAACTCAGGTCGCATCCGGGCAGTACCCCCTTGACTTGGGGGACGGGCCTGTGCTTCCCTGCGCGGCTCCCTGGTGCCTACTTGGCCGCGATGTGCTCGACCATGAAGTCGGTACCGGGGAACACGACGCTTTCGTGGCCCTCGCTGAACCGCACGAGATAGGGCGGTTCGCCGTTCGGTCCGCGAACCTCCATGATCTCGCCGTGCCGGTCCGGTGCCTCCACCGTCTTCCCTCGAATGATGATCCGGTCTCCCTGCGCTGCATGCATGGGAATCACCTCCTCGCGCTCACCGTACGCCTGACCGTTCGGCCTGCACAGGGGACGCAGGGGCGGGCGGATGAGGATGGCGCGCGTCAGTCCTCACAGCGCAGGCGATCGCAGAGGGCGGTGAGATCCGTGAGCTCGTCGGTGCTGAGCTTGTCGCCGATGCGGTCGGTGATGGTGCCCATATGCTGCAGTGCGACCCGTCGGAACAGGTCGTAACCGGCATCCGTCAGTTCGATCAGGGCGCCGCGGCCATCGGTGGGGTCGGTGTGCTTCTGCACATAGCCCCGAACGGCCAGTCGATCGACCAGGCGGCTCACGCTCGGCTGGGTGAGCAACACGTGTCGGTTCAGGTCCCGGAGCCGCAGGCGCCGCTCAGGGGCCCGGGACAGGTTGAACATCACGTCGTACTCGTTGAACGAGATCTGATGAGTCGGGAAATCGGCGGCGAGGCTACGCATGATGGCGACCTGCGCGCGAAACAGCGACTCCCAGGCGGCCACTGCCACGGCTCGATCGGTCACGCTTCCTCCACACATCCTTGATCTTCAAGAATAGGGACTCCGCCCCGTGCCGCCTCATTCGCTCGTGGCGAATTGGCAGAAAAATAACGAACAGATAACTAGCGCTTCGTTACGCGTTCGTTATATATTCGGAGTGCGTCAACCGTTTGCTGTGGCGGAAGGCGCGAAATGTGATTGCAGGACACTCTTGGTGCAAGGGAGGAGGGCCGGTCGTAGCTACTACGACCGGCCCTCTGTCATGCCCGGGCCCCCGGCCCGAGCGAATTCGACGGAGATTGTGGTGAAAATGCACCAGAATCACTCGAAAACCCGCTGAGGAGAGAGAATCTCCGTCGAATTGGTTCGACGGAGATGCGACGCTGTCTAGAAGACGTCCGGGCTGGGTGTGCTCGACTGGCGGATCGACACGTCGGCGTGCCGGTCGAAGCGATAGCCGACGCCGCGCACGGTGCGCACGATGTCTTCGTAGCGGCCGAGCTTGGCGCGCAGGCGGCGCACGTGGACGTCGATGGTGCGCTCGTTCGGGGCCTCCTCTTCGTCGGAGGCGTTCCACAGCTTGGCGATCAGTTCCGCGCGCTCGATGGTGCGGCCTTCCCGCAGCACGAGGTACTGCAGCAGTTCGAATTCCTTATAGGTCAGCGCCGCGGTCTCGCCATCGAGGATGACGCGCTTGCGGGAGATGTCCACCACAACGCCGCCGGGTGCGCGGTCCGGGTTCTCCGCCACGGTGCGGTGCCGGGCCAGCGCGGTCGGGTCCTGCAGGGCGAGACGAACGACGTCGACGTCGCGGCCTCCGGCTCCGGCGGGGGCCAGTGCGACCGCGGCGTGGGTTTCCGCCGTCGGTGCGATGGTGCCGGTCAAGGTCTTGAGCGCCTCGACGATGCGGCTGAGGCTGGTGCCGGCCGCGGCGGCAGTGGCCTCGTCGATGCCGACGTAGAGTACGAAGCCGCGGGCCTGGGTGCCGTCGGGCACGGCGCGGATGCGGGGCGCTGCGGGGGTCGGGGCGGCCTGGCGTTCGAGGCGTGCGGCCTGAATCGAGCGGGCGGTGTCAATGTGGGCAAGCGACATGGGAGTGATCCTTGGCTGGGATGCTGCAGATGAACCCGCCGCCGACGGGCGGTTCCAGGTTCGTAGAAGTTCGGCCGGTGAGAGGCCTGGAGGAAGTCGGAGTGACTTACGGAGTTCGACCGGCCGGCCGCGGGACGTCAGCGGGGCGGGATCTCGACGATGTGGTCGCTAGGTCAGCGGGACATTCGGCAACACGCGGAGCAGCTGCCGGGCATCATCATGCCGGCAGTCCCGGGGGCCTCGAAGGAGGTCTGGGGGCGTGCGCTCGTTGTCATAGTTGCGAGTAAAGCCCACTGTTACGGCGTGTGTCAATTCTGTGACCACGGATGACGCGGTGTGACGCGCATCACGTTCGGTGACTCTGCGGCGGATCGGAGGATCCGCCGCAGATCACGGAATCGTGAAAGATTGCATGATGAAACTTGACTTGATCAAAGATTCTTGAATTTGTTCGGCTCGGGCGCCCGGCGGGTCGCAGGACCTGCGGGCCTCACCGTCCGGCGGGGAGCGCTCGGCCGGGCTAGACCAGACCGTAGAGGCGGTCGCCGGCGTCGCCGAGACCGGGCACGATGTAGCCGTGCTCGTCGAGCCTGTCGTCGACGGCGCCGAGAACGATGGTCACTTCGCGGCCCTCGAGCGCCTTCTCGACCGCGGCGAGACCCTCGGGCGCGGCGAGGATGCAGATCGCCGTGACGTCGACGGCGCCGCGGTCGAAGAGGAACTGGATGGCGGCGATCAGCGATCCGCCCGTGGCCAGCATCGGGTCGAGCACGAAGCACTGGCGGTCGGAGAGGTCGTCGGGCAGACGCTCGGCGTAGGTGGTGGGTTTGAGGGTCTCCTCGTTGCGGGCCATGCCGAGGAAACCAACCTCTGCGGTCGGCAGAAGTTTGACCATGCCCTCGAGCATGCCGAGGCCGGCGCGGAGGATGGGCACGACGAGCGGCTTGGGGCTGCTGATCTGCACGCCGCGGGCCTCGGAGACCGGGGTCTGCACGGTCACTTCCTCGACTCGCACGCCGCGGGTCCCCTCGTAGGCAAGAAGGGTCATCAGCTCTTCGACGAGGGATCGGAAGATCGGGGACGGGGTGTTCTTGTCCCGGAGAACCGTGAGTTTGTGGGTGATCAGGGGGTGGTCGGCTACGTGGACTCGCATAGGCTCAATCTACTAGTCGGGGAAGGGAACTGAGATGGGCGAGGTCGATCGCCGGCACAGCGAATGGATGCGGTTCGCGCTCATCGAGGCGCGCGCCGCCCTTGCAACGGGGGATGTGCCCGTTGGTGCGGTGGTGCTGGACCCCGCCGGGCAGGTGATCGGCCGTGGACGCAACGAGCGCGAAGCGCTGCAGGATCCCACCGGCCACGCCGAGATCGTCGCCATCCGTCAGGCTGCCGAGTCCCTGGGGGACTGGCATCTGACCGGCTGTACCCTTGTGGTCACGCTGGAGCCCTGCGTGATGTGCGCGGGCGCGATCCTGGCCGCGCGGGTGCCCGTCGTGGTCTTCGGCGCATGGGACGAGAAGGCCGGCGCCGCCGGCTCCGTCTACGACGTGCTGAGGGACCGCCGGCTCAATCACCGCGCCGAGGTCTACGCCGAGGTCGACGCCGACGAGTGCGGGGAACTGCTCACGGCGTTCTTCGCGGATCCAGCCCGTCGAGCCATTCGCTGAACATCGCCCGGGACGCGCTCTGCATGCCCTTGGAGTAGCGGTCGCGGTCACGACGCAGGTCGCCCGGGTCGAAGCCTTCGGCGGCCACCTCCGCCTCCGAGGCAGCCAGCCAGACCTCGTGCATCTCCGCGGTGACCTCCGGGTGGAACTGCACGGCCAGCGCCCAGTTGTCGATCCCGAAGGCCTCATTGCCGTACTGGGGCGAGCCGGCGAGCCGGGTCACCCCGGAGGGCAGGTCGAAGGTGTCGCTGTGCCACTGAAAGAGGGGAATGCCGCTGATGTGCCGCAGCGGGGAGGCCGCCCCCGCCTCGGTAGGCTCCACGGATCGGTAGCCGATCTCGTTCGTCGGCCCGCGGTAGACGCGGGAGCCCAGGGCGGCGGCCATCAGCTGCGCACCCAGGCAGACGCCGAAGACGGGCCGGGCCGCGCCGAGCCGCTGCTCGAGCTGCTCGATCTCGGCGTGCAGCGCGGGGAACTCGTCGGCCTCGTAGACGCCCATCTCGCCGCCGAGCACGACCCAGAGGTCGGCGTCCCGCGGGTCGAGGGCGCGCACGTCCTCCCGCAGCGTGTCGACGTAGCGAATCGAGTAGCCGTGCTCCCTCAGCACCGGTTCGAGGTTGCCGAGGTGGATCGTGTCATCGTGTCGCAGCACGACCGCGGTGCGCGTCACTCGCTGCCCTTGATGACGATGGTGTCGGTGGGCGGTGCGCGACGGTTCGGGTCGAGGAACAGGTCCGGTTCGAGGTAGATGACGCGGGCCGCGGGCACGGCCTCACGGATGCGGGCTTCGACGGCGCCGATGCCCGTCGCCACATCGGAGAAGCGGCTGTCGGCCTCGAAGGCGATCTTGGCGGCGACGAGCAGTTCGTCCGGTCCGAGGTAGAGGGTCTTGAGGTGGATGATCTTGCGCGTCTCCGGGCCGGCCAGGATTGCGCGCTCGATGGCTGTGGCGTCGACCTTGCCGGCACCTTCGCCGACCAGCAAGCTCTTGGTCTCAACGCCGAGCACGACGGCGACCAGCACGAGCAGCAGGCCGATGAAGAGGGTGCCGACGGCGTCCCAGATGGGGTCGCCGGTGATGATGGTGAGGCCGACGCCGAGGAAGGCGAAGACCAGCCCGGTGAGTGCGGCGACGTCTTCGAGCAGTACCACGGGCAGTTCGGGCGCCTTCGCGTGCCGCACGAACTGCACCCAGCTCTGTTGGCCGCGCACGAGGTTCGATTCCCTGATGGCGGTGCGCAGTGAGAAGGATTCGAGGCCCATGGCGACCAGCAGCACCACGATGGGTAGCCACGGCACCTCGAGCGGGTGCGGGTCCTGCAGCTTCCGCACGCCCTCGTAGAGGGAGAACACGCCGCCGACGGAGAACAGGATGATCGACACCACGAATGCGTAGACGTAGCGTTCCCGGCCGTACCCGAACGGATGCTCCTTGTCGGCAGCCTGCCGGGCCTTGCGTCCGCCGACGAGTAGAAGCACCTGGTTGCCGGAGTCGGCTAGGGAGTGCACGCCCTCGGCGAGCATCGAGGAGGAACCGGAGAAGGCCCAGGCCACGAATTTCGTGATCGCGATCCCCAGATTGGCGAGAAGTGCCGCCACGATTGCCTTGTTTCCGCCCGAATTGCTCATGGGGCAATCCTAGATCGCGCATCGAACGGACCCCATGCAGGGGCCCGAAAGTAGACTCAACGGATGACTTCGACTGCCACCACCACACTTCCCACCATCGCCTTCCTCGGCGCCGGATCGATGGCCAGGGCCGTTCTGACCGGACTGCTGAACCCGAACGTGACCGTGGAGGGCGGCATCCGGGCGACCAACCGCTCCACCGCGAAGGCCGGGGAACTCGCGGGAATCCCGGGCGTGACCGCCTGGGCCACCGCCGACGAGCCGTTTGCGAACCTCAAGGCCATCGCCGGCGCTCGCATCGTGATCGTCGCCGTGAAGCCGGTCATGGTGCCCGACCTGCTGGCCGAGATCTCCGACAGCCTGGAACCCGGCACGCTCGTCATCAGTGTTGCCGCCGGCGTCACCATCGCCACGTTCGAGGGGTTGCTGCCCGAATCCGTGTCGGTCATCCGGTCGATGCCGAACACGCCGGCCCTCGTCGGCAAGGCCGTCACCGGGCTGAGTGCCGGCACGCGGTCCAGCGGCACCGACCTCGCGCTCGCGCAGTCCCTGTTCGGCACGGTCGGAGACGTCCTGGTGGTGCCGGAGGAGAAGCTCGATGCCCTCAGCACCATCTCGGGGTCAGGTCCCGCCTACGTCTTCTACCTGATCGAGCAGCTCACCGCCACGGCCATCGCCAAGGGCTTCACCCCGGAGGAGGCCGCCGTCATGGTGAACGGCACCTTCCTCGGTGCGACCACCCTGCTGGCGGCATCCGACCTGTCCCCGACAGAACTGCGCCGCCAGGTCACGAGCCCCAGCGGAACCACCGAGCGCGCCGTCTGGGAGCTCGAAAAGGGCGGTCTCAAGGAACTGTTCGACCGGGCGACGGATGCCGCACTCGCCCGCGCCCGCGAACTCGCCGGGAACTAGCCCGCGTTCAGTCCGTCCTAGAACTCGAGCGACGCGAACCGTTCGATGTCGGACTCCGTGCCGGAGACGATGATGAGGTCCTGGTCGGTGACGACAGTCTTCTCCGTGGCGTAGGTGAAGGGGCGGCCGGGGCTCTTCACGCCGACGACGGTGACGTTGTACTTGCGGCGCAGCCCGGATTCGGTCAGGTTCAGGCCCCGGATCGGTTTCGGCGGGATCATCTTGACCAGGGCGAAGTCGTCGTCGAACTCGATGAAGTCGAGCAGTCGTCCCGAGACGAGGTGGGCGAGGCGTTCGCCTGCCTCGGCCTCCGGGTAGACGACGTGGTTCACGCCGATCCGCTCGAGGATCGTGCCGTGCGACTTGGAGATCGCCTTCGCCCAGATCTGGGGGATTCCCAGGTCGACGAGGTTCGCCGCGATGAGCACACTGGCCTCGACGGACGAACCGACGGCGCAGACGGCGATCGAGAATTCCTGGGCGCCGATCTGGCGGAGCGCTTCGATGGAGGTGGCGTCGGCCTGCACCGCGTGGGTGACGCGTTCGGACCATTTCTGCACCAGGGCGGCGCTGTCGTCGACGGCGAGCACATCCCGGCCGAGCCGGTCGAGCTGCCCTGCGGTGGCCGCGCCGAAGCGGCCGAGGCCGATCACGAGCACCGGTGCGTCGTGTTTGAAGCGGTCAGCCAACGATGGGTCTCTCTTCCGGACGGGAGAACAGCTGCCTGCTCTGGCTCGCGGCGAGGGCGGCCGCGAGAGTCACTGTACCAATCCTGCCCATGAACATGGTCGCCGCCAGAACGTAGACTCCGGCGGGAGGCAGCTCGCCGGTCAGACCGGTCGACAGACCGCAGGTGGCGAACGCGGAGATCACATCGAAGAGCACGAGATCCAACGGCGCCTGGGAGATCTGCAGGATCAGGATGCTGGACACGGCCACGGTCGTCGCGCCCCACAGCACGACACTGACCGCGAGCCGCAGGATGTCGCCGGGGATCCGGCGGCCGAACGCCTCCATCTGGGTGCGTCCGCCGGCCTCGGCGAAGGCCGCCAGGAAGAGGATGGCCAGGGTCGTCACCTTGATGCCGCCCGCGGTGGAGGCGGAGCCGCCGCCGATGAACATCAGCATGTCCGTGGCGAGCAGGCTCGCACCGTTCAGGTCGCTGATGTTGAAGGTTGCGAAGCCGCCGGACCGGGTCATCACCGACAGGAAGAGAGATTGGAAGATCGCGTCGCCCGCGCTCAGGGACCCGAACGTCTTCGGGTTGTCAAACTCGAGCACGAGGTACAAGGCGACGCCGACAACGAGCAGTGCCATCGTCGTGAAGAGGGTCAGCTTCACGTGCAGCGACCAGCGCCGGGGGCTGCGCCACCCCCGGGCGAGGGTGTAGATCACCGGGAATCCCAGGCTGCCGAGGAACGCTCCCATCATCAGGGAGCTGAGGAACCAGTAGTCGCCGGCGAACGGGGTGAGGCCTCCGACGTTGGGGGAGAAGCCACTGTTGGTGAACGCCATGGCGGCGTAGTACACGCTCTGCCAGAGCGCCTCCCCGGTGGGTGTCCCGACCGCCAGGATCCGCGGGAAGATCAGAGCGGTCACCACCAACTCGATCACCAAGGCGCTGATCGCGACCGTCACGAGCAGATTTCCGACCTCGCCCAGGCGAATGGCCTGGCCCTCGTTGACGGGTCCGGCATGGATTCGGGAGGGGTTCGTGTCGCTGGCGGCCATCAGCCGGGCACGCAGGCCCAGGCGCCGGGAGATGACCATTCCCATCAGGGATGCGAGGGTCAACACTCCGACCCCGCCGATATTGACGCCGACCACCACCAGGACGTTTCCGAACGCCGACCAGTGCGTCGCCATGTCCACGGTCGCGAGGCCGGTCACGCAGATCACCGACACGGCGGTGAAGAGGGCGTCATGCAGCGGGGTCACGGTGCGGTCCACGGTGGAGATCGGCAGGGAGAACAGGAGCGTGAACACCATGACCAGTGCCGTGAAAACGAGGATGGCGAAGCGGGACGGCGAGCGCCGGACCAGACCGTCGACGGAGTCGCGGAGCCAGGCGTACCAACTGGTGGGACGCGGCGCGAAGGCGGAATCCGCCATCCGTGTGTGCACTGAAACCTCCGACTTGCCCGCGACGAACGTCTGTCGCCATGGTATCCCTCACCGGGAATGACTAGCCTTATGGAATGGCAGACATCTTCGGCGTGGTGGCGGATTCGACCCGACGCGAAATCCTACGCATTCTCCTCGAGCGATACAACCAGTCGAACACGGCCGGTGGCGAGCTGAGCGTGTCTGACATCGTCGACAAGCTCGGATTGAGTCAGCCGACCATCTCCAAGCATCTGAAGGTACTACGCGAAGCCGGCCTCGTGGGGGTCAGAGAAGCCGGTCAGCACCGGTATTACCACCTTGACTACGCACCCCTCGAGGAGATTGAGGATTGGCTGATCCCCTTCCTTAGCGTCGACTTCGACGCCACCGTCGAGGAGCTGGCCGAGGAGACCGAGGGCCTGAAGGTGGAGCAGCGGGCATTCGCTGCCGCCATTGGGAAGGCCTTCGCGGATACGTCATACCAGATGGCGCATGCGGTCAAAGATGCCAAGCCCCGAAAATGGCGGAAAATCGAATAGCAGGCGGCCCCCGCTCTCGAATGCGACCACCGCGTAGGAGAGTGTTCTTTTTCCGGTAGACTGCCATTTACCGTGTCTGTCGCGAATCCCGCGGCAAAACCAATTCTTTTGTGAGGTCCGTGTGGGTTCTGTAATCAAGAAGCGACGCAAGCGTATGGCGAAGAAGAAGCACCGCAAGCTGCTTCGTAAGACTCGTCACCAGCGTCGCAACAAGAAGTAGGCGGTTCTGTACGGCTGAATGGGCCGTACCGTTCCCGAGCTGTACTGCTCGAAATATTTACCGGCGTGAGCGTTAGGCCCCTGGGTCTAACGCTTTTTGCTTGCCCGGGTGGCGGCCTTGATGCTGCGGCGCTTGAGGATCATCACCGGCCAGTGACGCGCCGAGGCATAGCGGCGCAGCGTCGCATCCGGGTTTACGACCACCGGATTGCCGACGAGGTCCAGCAGCGGAATGTCGTTGTGCGAGTCGGAGTAGGCCCAGCAGTCGGCCAGGTCGGCGCCGCTGCGCTCGGCCTGCGCGTTGGCGGCGACGGCCTTGCTGGAGCCATGGCAGACGCCGTCGATGAGGCGGCCCGTGAAGATGCCGTCGACGGCCTCGAGCCGGGTGCCGAGCGCGCCCGTGAGACCCAGTCGTTCGGCGATGACGTCCGCCACCTCCTGGGCGGTCGCGGAGACGAGCCAGACCTCGCGCCCGGCCCTGACGTGAGCGCGGGCGACGGCGACCGTTTCCGGCCAGAGACGCTGCAGGAGGCGGGCGTCGACGATCTCCGTGCTGAGCGCGACGAGTTCGTCCCGGCTGTAGCCGACGACCACTTCCAGCGCGCGCTCCCGAATGCTCGCGAGGTGCACCCTGTTCTCACCGACGTAGAGGAATCGGGCCTGCTTCCAGGCGAAGGAGAGCACGTCCCGGCCGGTGACCAGTCGCCGCCGCCAGGCGCCCACTCCGAGGTGGTACAGGCTGGCGCCGCGCAGAAGGGTGTTGTCCACGTCGAAGAACGCGATTGCTGGGGCGAGGGAGTCTTCGGACATGTGTGCGGTCAAGTCTAGTTGCGTGCCGCACCGGCGGGCCAGCATAGGCTGGAGGGATGGCTACCGCACTCCTCACCCTGATCGGCAAGCCCGGCTGTCACCTCTGCGACGACGCCCGGGATCTGGTCGGCAGCGTCATGACGAAACTCGCCGATGACCCGTCCGCCCCCGAGATCGTGCTTGAGGAGCGGTCGATCCTCGACGACGCCGCGCTGCACGCCCTGTACGTCGAGGACATCCCCGTACTCCTGCTCAACGGCAAGGTGCACAACTACTGGCGCATCGATCCGTTGCGGCTGCGCACGGCGCTTCTGGCCGTGCGATGATCCGGCACATCGTCTCCTGGCAGCTGGCCGCGACCGACGCGGCCGAGAAGGCGACTGCCGCGGCCGGAATCCAGGCGCGGCTGGAAGGGCTCGTCGGCGTCGTCGATGAGATTCGCTCCCTGCGGGTGGGTTTCGACGTCGCCGGCGGCGCCAACTGGGACGTCGTGCTGATCGCCGACTTCGACGATCTGGACGCGGTCGACCGCTACCAGGTGCACCCGGCGCACCAGGCCGCGGGAGCCTTCATCCGCTCCGTGGTGTCGTCCCGGATGGCCGTCGACATCGTCGTCTGACCTGCGGACCGTTACCCCGGCTGTCCCGCCGAACTCGGCGGGTCAGCCCTCCCGGTCACGGCTCGAGGCGCGTTGGGCCGCGGAACAGGTAGGTGACCTCGCGGATGCTGGCCTGGTGCAGCATCAACATCAGGACCCGGGCGAGGCCCATGCCGAACCCGCCGTGCGCCGGAACGCCGTAGCGGAAGAAGTCGAGGTAGCCTTCGATCTCCTCCGGGTCGACGCCTTTCTCCTTCGCCTGCTCGACCAGGATGTCGATGCGGTGCTCGCGCTGTGCGCCGGTGGAGATCTCGGTGCCGTTGAAGATCAGGTCGTAGCTCTTGGTGATGCTCGCGTCACCCTCGTGGCGCATGTGGTAGAACGGCCGGATGCTCGAGGCGTAGTCGGTGAGGAAGACGAACTCGTGGCCGAAGGTCTCGAGCACGTAAGCGGCGATCTGACGTTCGCCCTCCGGGTCCATGTCGTCGTCGTCGCGCGGAACCTCGTAGCCGCGGTTCTTGACGATCTCCTTGGCCTCGGCCAGCGGGATGCGCGGGAACGGCGTGCTGGGCACGGCGACCTCGACGCCGAAGAGGGCCAGGACCTCGTCGCCGTGCTTCTCCTTGACGGCGGTGAATCCGGCGACGAGCAGCTCCTCGTGCAGCTTCATGACGTCTTCGTGGCTGTCGATCCAGCTGATCTCGGAGTCGACGCTGGTGAATTCGGTGGAGTGGCGGCTGGTGAAGGACGGGTCGGCGCGGAACGCCGGTCCGACCTCGAAGATCTTGCCGAAGCCGGCGGCCTGTGCCATCTGCTTGAAGAACTGCGGGCTCTGCGCGAGGTAGGCCTTGGTGTCGAAGTACTCCACCTCGAACAGCTCGGCGCGGGACTCGCTCGCGCTGGCCATCAGCTTCGGGGTGTGCAGTTCGATGAAGTCGTTGTCGATCCAGTACGTTCGCAGCGCGTGCTCGAATGTGGTCTGGAGACGGAAGATCAGGTTCTGCTTGGGCTGGCGCAGGTCAAGGAAGCGCCAGTCGAGGCGCTTGTCCAGACTGGAGTCCGACGCAATGGGGGTCTCTGGGATGGCGACCGTGACGACCTCGAGAGTCGCGAGCTTGATCTCAATGCCGCCGAGCTTGACGCGCTCGTCGTGCTTGAGCTCGCCGGTGACGGTGACGAAGCTGCCCTGCGAGAGGGTCGAGATGGTGGTGGCCGGTTCGTCTGCGACGACGGTGCCGTCGGCATCCGTGGTGCGCGGGTTCACGAGCTGCACCGCGCCGGATTCGTCGCGCAGCACGACGAACTGCACCTTCTTCTGGTCCCGGACGGTGTCGACCCATCCGGACACCGTCACGGGTCCATTGTCGAGGGCGGCCAGGTTCTTGATCAGTATGCGCTCAGTCACCGGTCAAGTTTAGCCGCACGGCTCTCGGCGTATTCGCGGGTGCCCCCTCCGTAGACTGGAAGGGTGGTAGCCAGTCAGGTACATCTCGTGCGGCACGGTGAGGTTTTCAACCCCGAACGCGTCCTGTACGGGCGCCTGCCCGGATTCCGCCTCTCCGACCTGGGCGCGCAAATGGCCGCTGTCGCGGCCGCCGATCTGGTGGATCGCGGGTGCCCCGTCGTTCGTGTCATCTCCTCTCCGCTGCAGCGCGCACAGGAGTCGGCCGCGCCGGTCGCTGCGGCCTTCACCCTTCCGGTCGACATCGACCCGCGCATCATCGAGCCGACCAATTTCTTCGAGGGCAAACGGATGCGGGGCACGGGTGGGGCCCTGCACGATCCCCGCAGCTGGCCCGCGCTGATCAACCCGCTGCGCCCCAGCTGGGGCGAACCGTTCGACTCGATCAGGAAGCGCATGCTCACCGCGATCGAGGATGCCCGCAACTCGGTCGACGAGGGCGACGTCGTGCTCGTGAGCCACCAGCTTCCGATCTGGATGGTGCACCGCGCCCTGGCCCGTCAGCGCCTGGCCCACGATCCGCGCAAGCGTCGCTGCGACCTGTCGAGTGTGACCACCCTGTCCTGGCCCGGCGGCCTCCTCGCCGAGACCGGCTACTCCAACCCTGCCCTGTCGCTGCAGGCCGGCGCCTCGGACGTAGGAGCCGTATGAACCTTCGTCCCCGCGCCGCCGTCACAGCCTTGGTCGCCGTGGCCCTGCTGCTGACCGGGTGCTCCACCGACCCGCTCGCAGAGCAGTACCGTGAGGGCAGCAGCAAGGGCTTCATAGCCGGCGACGGCAGCTGGACCGAGATCCCGGCCGCGGAGCGCGGCGATCCCATCGTCTGGAGCGGCGCCGACGAGAACGGTGCACCGCTCGCCAGCGAGGACTATGCCGGCAAGGTCGTCGTGGTCAACTTCTGGTACGCCAGCTGCGCGCCCTGCCGGGCGGAAGCCCCGGCCCTGCAGAAGCTCAACGAGGAATTCGGTGGCACGGACGCCCACTGGGTCGGCGTCAACGTGCGGGACCAGGCCGCGAACGCGACCGCGTTCAACGAGAGCTTCGGCATCACCTATCCGTCAGTGATGGACGTCGACAACGGGAGCATGCAGCTCGCATTCAGCGGCAGCATCCCGCCCAACGCCGTTCCCACCACGCTGGTGCTCGACCGGTCAGGCCGGGTCGCGGCCCGGATCCTCGGTGCGGTCTCGGAGCCCTCGATCCTCGAGACCCTCGTGCGCGACGCGATCGCCGAGGATTCGTAGGCGTGGACAACCCCTTCGGCGAGATCGTCTTCAGCGGACAGCTTGTCCTGGCCATTCCCATCGCCGTGCTGGCCGGGCTCGTCTCGTTCGCCTCTCCCTGCATCCTCCCGCTCGTGCCCGGCTACCTGGCCTATATCGGCGGCTTCACCGACGGCAGCACGACCGCCGCGCGCGGCGACCGCCGGGGCCGCAATCGTCTGCTGCTCGGGGTCGCGCTGTTCATCCTCGGTTTCACCCTCGTCTTCGTGCTCACCGGATTCATTTTCGGCGTTGCCGGGTTCTGGCTGAACCAGTATCGCGATGCGATCACCCGCATCGCCGGTGTCGTCGTGATCCTGCTCGGCCTGGTGTTCGTCGGCCAGTTCGGTTTCGCGCAGCGCAGCATGAAGGCATCCTGGAAACCGCGGATGGGCCTGGCCGGCGCCCCTCTGCTCGGCGCAGTCTTCGCCGTGGGCTGGACCCCTTGCACCGGCCCGACGCTCACCGCCATCAACTCCCTCAGCCTGACCACGGGCTCTCCCTGGCAGGGCGGCCTGCTGGCCCTGTTCTACGCGCTCGGGCTGGGCATCCCCTTCCTCCTGATCGCACTCGGCCTAAGCTGGGCGACCGGTGCCGTTTCCTTCCTGAAACGGCACGTCCGGGCCATCAATCTGTTCGGCGGACTCCTCCTCGTGCTCATCGGCGTGCTCATGGTGAGCGGCGTGTGGAACGTCTGGCTCCTCGACCTGCAAGGAACGATCGGAAGTTATGTCCCGGCCATCTGACCACTACGACGCCCCTGCCTCCGCGGGAATCGTACAGCCGCGCCTCGGCTTCGTCGGCTGGCTGCGCTGGTTCTGGCGCCAGCTGACGAACATGCGCACCGCGCTGTTCCTGCTGCTGCTGCTCGCGATTGCCGCCGTGCCGGGCTCCCTGGTTCCCCAGCGCAGTTCCGACCCAAACGGGGTCACCCAGTACTTCACCGACAACCCCGACCTGGCGCCGCTGCTGGACAAAGTCCAGGCTTTCGACGTCTACTCGTCGGCGTGGTTCTCGGCCATCTACCTGCTGCTGTTCATCTCGCTGATCGGGTGCGTCATCCCGCGCACCAAGCACCACTACCTGGCGCTGCGGGCCAAGCCGCCGCGCACTCCCGCCCGGCTGTCCCGGCTGGCCGGCTTCACGACGCGCACCGCTCCGGCCGGCACGGATGCCCAGGCAGCGGTCGAGTCCGCCCGCCGGCTTCTGAAGACCAGCGGCTACCGGGCGGCCGTCTTCGAGAATCGCGGGGAGACCTCGGTCTCGGCCGAGCGCGGCTACCTGCGCGAAACCGGCAACCTGGTCTTCCACTTCGCCCTGGTCGGAATCCTGATCACGGTCGGGTTCGGCGGCGGCTTCGGCTTCAGCGGCCAGCGTGTGCTGGTCGAGGGGCAGACCTTCGTGAACACGCTGCTGGCCTACGACTCGTTCAACCCCGGCCGGTTCTTCAATGACGCCAGTTTGAAGCCGTACAAGCTCACCCTCGATGACTTCGACGTCGTCTACGAGGAGAAGAACCTCAAAGCCTATGGTCAGCCGATCGACTTCACGGCCGACGTCACCATCACCCCGCGAGGTGAGGATGCAGAGTCCAGCCAGGTCAAGGTGAACGGGCCGGCCCGCACCGGCGGCACCGACGTCTACCTGCTCGGCAACGGCTACGCACCGACCATCACCGTGAAGGACCCGAACGGGGTGGTCGTCTTCACCGACTCCGTGCCGTTCCTGCCGCAGGATGCCAACCTCACCTCCCTCGGCGTGATCAAGATTCCCGACGGGCTGGCCGAGCAGCTCGGCATGATCGGTTTCTTCTACCCGACCCAGGCAGAGGCAGAATCCGGGGCGTTCTTCTCCTCCTTCCCGGATTTGCAGTACCCACTGCTGACCCTCAACGTCTACTCGGGCGACCTGGGCCTGGACGCGGGCGTGCCGACCTCGGTCTACTCGCTCGACATCGACAAGATGACCCAGCTCACCGGCGGCAAGACCGACGTGGAATCGATCGAGCTCACGCCGGGGGATACGAGGGACCTTCCGAACGGCCTCGGCACCGTCAGCTTCGACGACGCCGCCCCGGGGGCGCAGAACGGGGACTTCTCCGGTTCGGTGCTCCGGTTCGCCTCGTTCGACATCCATCACGACCCCACCCAGCTCTGGGTGCTGTCCTTCGCCGTGCTTGCACTGCTCGGTCTGCTGACGTCGCTGTTCGTGCCGCGCCGGCGGGTCTGGGTGAAGGCCGTGACGGCGCAGGACGGCTCGCTGCGCCTCGAGTACGCGGGTCTGGCCCGCGGCGAGGACCCGGCCCTGGAATCCGCCGTCTCCGACCTCGCCGGTCGGCATACGGACCTGCTGTTCTCCTCCCAATCGGCCACCCCGGCATTCGAACAGAAATAGGCTGACACCGTGAATCTCAACGAGCTCTCCATTCTGAGCCTTTACTCGGCCATGGCGGTCTACGCCCTCGCGTTCATCGCCTTCTCCTTCGACCTGGCGAAGCGCTCCGCGGCGGTCACCTCAGCCACGGCGGCGGACGACCGGGAGCGCCTAGCCGGTTCCGCGCACCGGGAAGCGGCCGAAACCTCGGGCGGAACCACCACTCTGACCCGCATCAGTGCACGCATCGCTAACGACGCGGTCACCCCCTACGGCCGCTCGGCCAGCCTGCGGGTCGGCGTCTCGCTCACCGTGCTGGCCTGGCTGATCCACCTGATGTCGGCCGTGCTCCGCGGAGTGGCGGCTGAGCGGGTGCCCTGGGCGAACATGTACGAGTTCGCGATGACGGGAACCCTGCTAATCGTGTCGGTGTTCTTGATCGTGCTGACCCGAGCCGACCTGCGCTTCCTCGGCACCTTCGTCACCGGAATGGTGCTCGTGCTGCTCGGCATCGCGGCACTACGCTTCTACGTCGAGGTCGCGCCCCTGCCGCCGGCGCTGCAGTCGGCTTGGCTGGTCATCCACGTTTTCGTGGCCTCGCTGGGCACGGGCTTCTTCGCGCTCGGGTTCGCCCTCTCCACCGTGCAGCTCCTCCAGTTCCGGCGGGAGTCGCTCCTCGCGTCCGCGAAGAGCGGGCGGCTGCGGTTCCTGGCCACCCTGCCGTCGGCGGCCACGCTGGAGAACCTCGCCTACCGGGTCACTATCATCGGCTTCATCCTCTGGACCTTCACCCTCATGGCCGGTTCGATCTGGGCCGAGCAGGCCTGGGGCCGGTACTGGGGCTGGGACACGAAGGAGGTCTGGACGTTCATCATCTGGACCCTCTACGCGGGCTACATCCACGCCCGCGCGACCCGCGGCTGGCGCGGCTCACGGTCGGCCTGGCTGTCGATCATCGGCTTCGGCGCCGTCATGTTCAACTTCGGAATCGTCAATGTCTTCTTCAAGGGCTTGCACGCCTATTCCGGCCTCTAGCCGAACGCTCTGCCGCCTGACGAATTCGACGGAGATTTTCCCCAAACCGGGCCAAAAGGGGCCGAAGAGCTGCCGTGAGCCCACAATCTCCGTCGAATTCGTTCGGGGCGTGACGGCGGTCCCGGCCGTGGGGCGGCCGTGGCACGGGTGAGGCAGTAGCCGGTGGACGGCGCTAGTCGGTCAGCAGCGCGTAGCAGCGGGTCAGTCGGGCCAGCCACCAGTCACGTCGGTCGTCTGCTGCCGCGTAGCGGTCGAGCAGCTCGGGGTCAGGGGTGACCCGGCGAACCGGGATGCCGCCGTCGATCGGCAGCAGCGGGTCGGCGGTGATGTCGGCGCCGAGGAGCGAGGCCGTGCCGAGCCCGCAGTCGAAGTTCAGTTCCGGGATCGCGCCGGCCAGGTGGGCACCCATCGAGATGCCGACCGAGGTGTCGAGGGCGCTGGATACCACGGCGGGCAGCCCGGTCTGGTTGATCAGCGCCAGTGCGGCGTGGATTCCGCCGAGCGGCGCCGCCTTGATCACGAGGATGTCCGCGGAGCCCGTGCGGGCGACCAGCAGCGGGTCCTCCGCGCGGCGCACGCTCTCGTCGGCGGCGACGCCGACGTCGAGGTAGCCGGTCCGGCGGCGGATCTCGGCGAGTTCCTCGATGGTGGCGCACGGCTGCTCCACGTACTCGAGATCGAACTCGTTGAGGGCGTGGATGGCGTGCTCCGCCTCATCGACGTTCCAGAGGCCGTTCGCATCCACACGGATGCGCCCCTCCGGCCCGAGGACGCGGCGCACCATACGGACGCGGGCCACGTCGTCCGCCAGCGTCTGGCCGGGGTCGGCGACCTTCACCTTGGCGGTTCGGCAGCCGGGGAACCGGGCGAGCACGCCGGGTACCTCCTCGGCGGTGACCGCCGGCACCGTGGCGTTGACGGGGATGCGCTCCCGTAGCAGAGGGGGCGTGACCTGCCAGCCGAAATCCAGGGCGGCCCGCAGCCAGGTGACCGCCTCCGCGTCGTCGTATTCGGCGAACGGTGAGAACTCCGCCCAGCCTTCCGGTCCCTTCAGAAGCAGCGCCTCGCGGGTGTCCAGTCCGCGGAACCGCGTGACCAACGGCAAGGCGACGACGCGGGCAGATCCGAGCAACTCAGACAGTGTTGGCAGCATACGTCCAGTGTGCCAGCCGAGGGCCTTCCCGGGGAACGCCCGCAGGTCTGGGGCGTCCGACCGCGGTGATCTCCGACGGATCAGAGCACGTCATGGTTGAACGCCCCGTCCACCTCGAGATCGATGTCCGTGCCGTTGTTCGGCTTGAAGTTGAGAATCGCGAAGGGGACACCCGGCACGATCAGCAGGTAGGCGTCTTCAAAGCGCCCACCGCCGCTGTTCACCCGCAGCCAGTAGGGCTTCCCCGACCCGAGCGCGGCCTCGACCTCGTTTTGGATGGACTCGACCGACCGGCCGCCGAGCGAGTACTGCGCCCCGCCGTAGACAATGTCGACTCGGTTCACGATTCGTCCTTCACCAGTACTGTCGCAGGTCGGTGTGGCTCCGGCACGAGCTGCAGGCCGCCGGAGGAATTGGCGGAGAGCATGAGGGCTTCGATCCATTCGCGGTTGAGGCTGGGGGAGCGCCCGCCGAAATACTTGTAGGCCAGGGGGATCGCGGGATGCAGCCAGATCGTGCTGCGACCGTCGCCGCCCTGGGGGTCGTCTCGCCAGGTAAAATAGAAGCACTCACCGCGGCGTAACTTCGCCCCGATGACGACCTGGATGTGGGCGAGGACCCGGTCGTCGAAATCTGCTGTCAAGGACGAGTTGTACGTGAGCTTGCCCATATCTCCCCCGATGACAAAGTTAGAGCTGACCATAGCGCGAACGGGCGCGCGTCACCAAGCTCATTTCGGGGGATATTGCCCGGATCAGTCCCGCAGGTACCGCTCGAGTCGGGGCACGTGCAGCAGGGCGAGTGCGCGCTTCTCGATCTGGCGCACCCGTTCCCGGGTCACGCCCTGTACGACCGCGATCTGGTCCAGCGTGCACGGCGCGCTGCCGTCCAGGCCGAACCGGGCTGTCAGAATGGACCGTTCCCGTGGCGGAAGCGCATCGAGATAGAAGCTGATATCGGCTGCGCGCAGAGTCACCGTCGCATACTCGTCGGGCTGGGGCAGGTCGTCGTCGATGATCAGCTCGGAGATGTCGCCGATGCCGTCGCCGACCGGGGAGTGCAGGGAAATGGGCTCGTTGTCGTACTGCAGCAGCCGGGACACGTCCCGGGCCGGGATTTGGGAGGCGTCGGCGAGTTCTCGCAGCGTGGGTTCGCGGTCGAGGGTGCTGGTGAGGTCGCGGCGGATGCGCTTGATCTTGTTGAGTTTCTCCGCGGTGTGTACGGGGATGCGGATCATGCGGGATTTGTCGGCCATGCCGCGGTGGATGGCTTGGCGGATCCACCAGGTGGCGTAGGTGGAGAATTTGTAGCCGGTCATGAAGTCGTATTTCTCGACGGCGCGGACGAGGCCGATGTTGCCGTCTTGGACGAGGTCCATGATGGGCATGCCTCGGCCGGAGTAGTGCTTGGCGATGCTGACCACCAGGCGCAGATTCGCTTCAATGAAGTGGTTCTTGGCCCGGCGGCCGTCGTGGGCCAGCCAGGCCAGCTCGCGGGCCAGTGACGGGTCGTCGACTCCGTGGGACAGCTTCTCCGCGGCGAAGAGCCCGACTTCGATGCGCTGGGCGAGGGTCACCTCGTCGACGGCGGAGAGCAGGGGGCCCTTGCCGATGTGGCGCAGGTAGTCGCCGAAGGCATCCGTCGACGCGCTGTAGGGTGCGGGAGCGGGCGAGGGCTGGGTCTGTTGCGTGACCGTGCTCATCGCACTGCCGCCCCGGTGGGTGCCGGACGGACGGCGAGACTGGCCGTTGCCCGGTCGAAGGAGGAGAAGTACGACCGCTCCCGAGGGCGGCCGAAGTCCGTCACCTCGAATGCGTCGTCCACGCGCTGGATGAATCCGACGAGAGCCGCCGGATCGCCGTCGGCGATCATCCGGTCACTGATGCGCCATTCCGTGGGGGAGAGTTCGCTGATTCCGATGTCTCTCGCGGGGGCGGTCGAATTCTGTGTGAGAGGAGTCCGAGTGCGCTGAGTCCGTGTGAACTGGGTCTGTCGCCCGTCTTCGCGGATCGTTTTTCGTGTGCCATTGCCGGCCATCACTACCTCCGAGTATTTCTCAATAGTTCAGTACACAGGGTGAACACGGAGGCCTCAAGGGGCTTGACTTTGCCACTCGAAGGGGGGTGTATACCTGCTCCGGAGCGGCTCGTGGCCGGCCGCAATCCGCCGCCGTGGGCCCGCGTAGGCTGGGGTGCATGATCGAACAGGTTTCCGAAATCTTCGACCCGAGCCAGTGGCAGGAGGTCGCGGGCTTCGACCGCCTCACCGACGTCACCTACCACCACGACGTGACCGGGCGGATCGCCCGGGTGGCGTTCAACCGGCCCGAGGTGCGGAACGCGTTCCGCCCGCACACCGTCGACGAGCTGCACGCCGCCCTGGAAGACGCACGCGTCAACCCGCGCATCGGGGTGGTGCTCCTGACCGGCAACGGACCGAGCCCGAAGGACGGCGGCTGGGCGTTCTGCTCCGGTGGGGACCAGCGCATCCGTGGCCGGGACGGTTACAAGTACGCCGAGGGCGAGACCGCATCGGGGATCGACAAGGCCAGGGGCGGCCGGTTGCACATCCTCGAGGTGCAGCGGCTGATCCGGTTCATGCCCAAGGTCGTCATCGCGGTCATCCCCGGCTGGGCGGCCGGCGGCGGCCACTCCCTGCACGTGGTCTGCGACCTCAGTATCGCCAGCGCCGAGCACGGCAAGTTCAAGCAGACGGATGCCGACGTCGGCTCCTTCGACGCCGGCTACGGCAGCGCCTACTTCGCTCGCCAGGTGGGGCAGAAGGCCGCCAGGGAGGTGTTCTTCCTGGCCCGCGAGTATTCCGCCCAGCGCGCCTTCGAGATGGGGGCCGTGAACGCCGTCGTGCCGCACTCCGAACTCGAGGTGGAGGCGCTGGACTGGGCCCGGACGATCCTGACCAAGTCGCCCACCGCCATCCGGATGCTGAAATTCGCCTTCAACGCCGTGGACGACGGCCTGGTCGGCCAGCAGGTGTTCGCCGGGGAGGCCACCCGCCTCGCCTACGGCACCGACGAGGCGGTCGAGGGGCGCGACGCGTTCCTGGAGAAGCGCGACCCCGACTGGGGTCCCTACGACTGGCAGTTCTAGGCGATCATGACCCGGCGGCTGAGGGTGGTGCCGGTCGGTCACCCGCTCGACCTGATGGGCCCGTTGCGCCTGGCGCTGGCCAACACCGGCGACGCCGTGCTGCCGGTGCCGCGGGGGCAGGAGGCCGCAGCTCGGCCCGGCCTGGGCCGGTTGCCCCGGCAGGTGGCCGTGGTGATCGAGACGTCCGGATCGACGGATGCGCCCAAGCGCGTGATGCTCAGCACCGACGCCCTGCTGAGCAGCGCCGCCGCGTCCAGCGTGCGCCTCGGTGGCACCGGTCAGTGGCTGCTGGCGCTGCCCGTGCACTACATCGCCGGGGTGCAGGTTCTCGTGCGTTCGATCGCGGCCGACACCGTCCCCGTCGTGCTGCCGCCCGGCCACTTCGACCCGGGCGTGTTCGCCGCCTCGGCCGAGCTCCTCACCGAGCCGCTGCGATTCACCGCCCTAGTGCCGGTGCAGCTGGCCCGGCTGGTCGCTGCGGCCGCGGACGACCGTCACCTGCTGGCCGTGCTGCGCCGCTTCGACGGCATCCTGGTCGGCGGCCAGGCACTGCCCCCGCAGCTCGCCGAACGGGCCTTCGACCTCGGCCTGCACGTGTTCGCCACCTACGGCTCGTCGGAAACCTCCGGCGGCTGTGTCTACAACGGCACGCCCATCGGCAGCACCGCGGTGCGCGTCGTCGACGGGCAGCTGGAGCTCAGGGGCTCCCTGCTCGCCGAGGGGTATCTGGATGACCCCGGTCGCACGAGCGACCGCTTCATCGAGGTGCACGGGCAACGCTGGTACCGCACCGGCGACCTGGGCGAGGTGGATGCCGCGACCGGGATCGTGCGCGTGCTCGGCCGCGTCGACAACGTGATCATCTCCGGCGGCGAGAAGGTATCGCTCGACGCGGTCGAGCGGGTCGTTCGGTCGCTGCCGGGCCTCGGCGAGGCCGTGGCGGTGGGGCGGCCCGACGCCACGTGGGGCCAGGTTCCGGTGCTGGTTGTGCCGGATGGCGCCGGGGAGGCACCCGGAGAGGCCGTCCTCCCCGAAGACTCCCTGGAGCGGATCGGGGAAGCCGTGGCATCCGTGCTGGGCAAGGCGGCGAGGCCCGCGCGCCTTGTGCGGGTCGCGTCGATTCCGCAGCTTCCCACCGGCAAACCCGACCGCCGGCAGCTGAGCCGGATGCTCGCCGATCTTTGAGCCGCCGAGAGACCGTGCCACCGAGAGACCGGGAGACCGAGAGACCGAGCCACAGGGACGCCGGGACACCGAGCCACCGGGACACCGAGCCACCGGCACGTACTATGAAGTCGTGGCACACGGAGCGCGGCCGGTCAGGCCCTCACAACAGCGATTGAACCCCACGGCAGCGACGAAGTCGGCGGCCCGGAACGGAAAGTCGGGCAACCCGGCGCGGCGCAACGGCCCCGCCGGACGCGGCCCGTCTCAGGCTGCCCCCGCCACCGCGGGCGACTGGATCTCCGGAGCGCGCCTGCGGACCCTCCCGCTAGCGATCGCCCCGGTGGCCCTCGGCACCGGAGCGGCGATCGTCGCGAGCGGCCCCGGCATCTTTCACCCGGTGCGCGCGGTACTCGCCCTGATCGTGGCCCTGTGCCTGCAGATCGGCGTGAACTACGCCAACGACTACTCCGACGGTATCCGCGGCACCGACGCCAACCGGATCGGCCCAGCCCGGCTGACCGGCAGCGGGGCCGCCCGGCCCCGAGCCGTGCTCACGGTCGCCGCCGCGTTCTTCGCGCTCGCCGCGCTGGCCGGCCTGACCCTGGTCGTGCTGACCGGCCAGTGGTGGCTGTTGCTGGTGGGAGCCGCCGCCATCGTCGCGGCCTGGTTCTACACCGGCGGCCGCAAGCCGTACGGCTACTTCGGGCTCGGCGAGGTCTTCGTCTTCGTGTTCTTCGGCCTCGTGGCCACCACCGGCACGACCTACGTGCAGGTCGGCACCGTGAACACCGAAAGCTGGCTGAGCGGCGTCGGCATCGGCCTGATCGCCATGGCCGTGCTCATGGTCAACAACCTGCGAGACCTGGAGCCGGACCGCGCCTCCGGCAAGCGCACCCTCGCGGTGCTGATCGGGAACACGGCGTCGCGGGTCGTCTTCTGCCTGTTCCTGCTGCTGGCGTTCGTGATCGTCGCCTTCTTCGCGATCTACTACCCGCTGGCCTGGCTGACGTTCTTCGTGCTGCTGCTCGCGGTGCCGGCCGGGTTGATCACGGTGACGGCGAAGACCGCCGCGGAACTGGTGCTGGCCCTCAAGCTGACCAGCTTCGCGGGTCTGGCCTACGGGCTGCTACTCGCCTTTGCCTTCGCGCTGTAGGTCGGTTTCGACCGCCCGCGCGGCGGCGCGGTCAAGGGCCGCGTCCTCGGATTCGGCGTCCGGGTGCACCGGTTCCTTGTCGGGGTGCCGTGCCTGGTACAGACCCAGAGCGACCTTCTCGCGAGGCTTCCGCAGGAAGATGAAGGAGAGCGAGGCGCCGATCAACGCGCTGGCGATCGCGGCGATCCACCACTCGATCCGGAGAGCGAGCATCACGGCGAGCGGAACGGCGAACAGGAGCACGCGGAAGACCGAATAGGACACCCAGGCGGGAACAGCTTTCATGGGCCCAGTTTAGATTGCCGGGCTGTGCGATCACTCACCGATCTCACGGGTGGGAGCCATACACTATGGGGATGGTCCGCCTGTGGTTCGCTCTTGGAGTCGTCGTCGTCGTCCTCACCGTCTATACGCTGGTGGATTGCGCGCTTCTGCAACGACCCCGGGTGCGCGGGCTTCCGCGGTGGGTGTGGATGTTCGTGATCGTGCTCATCCCCGTGATCGGGCCGGTGCTGTGGCTGGTGATCGGTCGCGGCCGCGCCAGCACGGGAAAGATCGTGCGTTCATTGGCCCCCGACGACGACATCGACTTCCTCAAGGGTCTGGACCGGGCCAAGTCCGACCAGGAACGGCTTCGTGCCCTCGAGCAGGAGCTTGCCGACCTCGACGCTCCGGATCCCCGGGACCTCGGTACCACAGGCGCCTCCGGCACGACCGGTACGACCGGCCTGACCGGCCAGGGCAACCAGTCCGGCCAGGACGACCCGGCCGGGGTCGAGCCGAAGAAAGCCGAGCCGGGCGAAGGCGATCTGCCTGGCCGGCGGGATGCCTGACATCACGCCCAGCGGTAGCCCGGCCACAGACTTCAGCGTCTCTCTCCTGGGTGAATTCGTGCGTCTCGGCGTGCGCGACGTGGTGCTCAGCCCGGGCGCGCGGTCGCAGGCCCTCGCCCTGGCCTCGGCCGAACTGGAGCGGATCGGTCTGATCCGGCTGCACGTGCGCCTGGATGAGCGCGGTGCGGGGTTCCTCGCTCTGGGCCTCGCGGTCGAGTCCGGCCGGCCGGCGCTGGTCGTCTGCACCTCGGGCACGGCCGTGGCCAACCTCCACCCCGCGGTGCTCGAAGCGCATCACTCCGGGGTGCCCATGATCCTGCTTACGGCCGACCGGCCGAGCGAGCTCCGTGGCATCCGTTCGAACCAGACCACCCTGCAACCCGGCCTGTTCGGCGTGGCGACGCGGCTGTGCGTCGATGTGCCCGCACCGGAGGGCGCGGCCGCCGAGCACGCCGACGCCATCACTCTGGCCCGCCGGGCGACGGATGCCGCCACCGGCGCCACCTCGCTCGATCCGGGCCCGGTGCAGCTCAACCTGGCGTTCCGGGAGCCGTTGTCGGCGCCGGTGGCGCTCACCGCCGACGCCATCTCGGGCCCGGCCGTCGTTGCAGAGTCGGCCGCGCTGCTCGACGCGTCCGTCGTGTCCGCCGCCACCGAACCGGTCTTCCTGGTCACGGGCGGCCCGCGCACCGTGGTCATCGCCGGTGCGGGCGCCGGCGCCGAGGCCGAGGAGTTCGCGCGCGCCGGCGGCTGGCCGCTGCTGGCGGAGGTGTGCAGCGGTGCACGGTTCGGCCCGAACCTCGTGTCCGCCTACCGCGAGCTGCTGCTGGCCTCCGACCTGGGCGGCCGGGTCGAGCGCGTGGTCGTGTTCGGTCATCCGACGCTCAGCCGCGAGGTGCCGGCCATGATCCTGCGCGAGGGCGTGGAGACCATCGTGGTGGCTCCCTCCGGCATCGAATGGTTCAACCCCGGACACCGGGTGCGCGTCTTCGCCCGTGCCGCCGCCCCGGATGCGGCGGCAATCGAAGCGGCCGGCACCTCCGAGGGGCGGGAATGGCTGGGACGCTGGGTGATGTCCAGCCGCCACCTGCTGGCCGCGGGGGCCGCCCGGGAGTCGATCCCGATGAGCGACCGCGGGATCACCCGCGAAGAACTGGCCGCGATGCGCGCGCCGGTCACCCGACCCATGCTCGTGGACGCCGTCTGGCGCGCCTCCTGGCCGCACGACCGCCTGGTTTTCGGTGCCTCCCGGCTGGTGCGGGTGGCCGACCGCCGCGTTCCCGGCAAGAAGATCTCCGTGCACTCCAACCGGGGCCTGGCCGGTATCGACGGCACGATCGCCACGAGCGTCGGCATCGCGCTGGCCAGCCAGACCGGGCCGACCCCGCAGTCCACCGGGCTCACCCGGCTGGTGGTCGGCGACCTCACCCTGCTGCACGATGTCGGATCGCTCCTGCTCACCCCGGGGGAGGCGCTCCCGCGGCTGCAGATCATCGTCGGCAACGACGGCGGCGGCACCATTTTCGATGGCCTCGAGGTGGCGGCATCCGCCCGCGCCGACGCCGTCAACCGGGTTCTTTTCACCCCGCAGCAGGCCGACCTGGCCCATCTCGCCGCGGCCTACGGCTGGTCCTACGGTCTCGCGGCCACGCGGAGCGACCTCGAGCGGAGCCTGACAGCACCGCACGCGGGGCCGAGCATCCTCGAGGTTCCGCTGGTTCGCTAGGTTTGCCGGGACACCCGCGGGACACTGGTCTGCAACGAAAGGCGCACCATGACTGAACACAGTGAGCAGGAATTCTGGGCCGGCGAACCGAGGGCGTTGCTGCGGGTGACGCCGGGGTTCCGGCTCGCGGACGTGGATCCCGGCTCCACGCCCGGCTTCGACGGGGTGGAGAAGGACAACGCGGACGAGGCGCTCGCCGCCGGTGTCGGCGTGCTGTCGGAGCTGCAGGAGATGCTCTTCGCGAACAGCCGGTCCGGCGACCCGCGCCGGGTGCTCCTCGTGCTGCAGGCCATGGACACGGCCGGCAAAGGCGGTATCGTGCGCCACGTCGTCGGCGCTGTCGACCCGCAGGGCATCCGTTTGCACGCGTTCAAGGCGCCCACCGACGAGGAACGGGCCCACGACTTCCTCTGGCGGGTGCGCACGCGGCTGCCCGACGCCGGCCTGATCGGGGTCTTCGACCGGTCGCACTACGAGGACGTGCTGGTCGGCCGGGTGCGCGCGCTGGCCCCGGCTGCAGAGATCGAGGAGCGCTACGGGGTGATCCGCGACTTCGAGCAGGGGCTCGTCGACCAGGGCACCACCATCGTCAAGGTCATGCTGCACATCGGCTCCGACGACCAGAAGGAACGCCTGGCCGAGCGGCTGGAGCGCCCGGACAAGCACTGGAAGTACCACCCGGGGGACATCGACGAACGGATGCTGTGGCCCGCCTACCAGGAGGCGTACCAGATCGCCCTCGAACGCACCTCGACCGACGACGCGCCGTGGTTCGTGGTGCCGGCCGAGAAGAAGTGGTACGCCCGCCTGGCCGTCCAGCACCTGCTGATCGACGCCTTGCAGCGCCTGGACCTGACTTGGCCGTCGGCGGCCTTCGACGTCGAGGTCGAGAAGGCCCGCCTCGCCGCGACTTGAGAGTGCCCGTTCCGGTCGGGAGTGACCCGCGGAACGGACACTCTCGACCGGAACGGGCACCCGTGCGACGGCCGTTCAGTCGATAGGCAAAGCGGGACGGAGGTCAGCCGAAGGCTTCGACGACGGGGCGGAACTTCATGCGGGTCTCGGCGAGCTCGCGCTCGGGCTCGGAGTCCAGCACGATGCCGCAGCCGGCATAGGCCGTGACGCCGCCGGCCGGGCTGACTTGGGCGCAACGCAGGGCGATCGCCCACTCGCCGTCGCCGTCGGCGCCGACCCAGCCCACCGGGCCCGCGTAACGGCCCCGGTCGAACGGCTCCAGTTCGCGGATCAGGGCGAGAGCCGTCTCGGTGGGAGTGCCGGCGACCGCGGCCGTCGGGTGCAGCGCGGCGATCAGGTCGAGGGAGTTCGATCCGTCGCTCAGGGTGCCCTCGACATCCGTCGCCAGGTGCCAGAGATTCGGCAGTTTCACGGTGAACGGGATCTCGCTGGTCGTGAGGTGCGAGGTGTGCGGGCGGAGCGAGGCGAGGACGCTCTGCACGGCGAACTCGTGCTCGTCGCCGTCCTTGGTGGACGTGGCCAGCTGGAGGGCGGCCTCCAGGTCGGAGGCGGCGTCCGCGCCCCGCGACATGGTGCCGGCCAGCACGCGGGCGTTGACCTCGCCGCGGTCGGCGCGGATAAGGGTCTCCGGGCTGGAGCCGACGAGGCCATCGACAGCGTAGGTCCAGCAGTCGGGGTAGCCCAGCGCCAGCTCGCTGACGGCGCGACGCAGGTCGGATTCGGCCGGCAGCCGGCCGACCAGGTCACGGGCCAGGACGACCTTGTTGAGATCGCCGGAGGCGATGCGGGACACGGCCTCGCCGACCGCATCGCGGTAGCCGGCCGGAGGCAGCGCGCCCGGCAGCAGGGAGATGCGGTACTCCGTGCCGAGGGGGCGCAGAGCCAGGGGGATCTCCGGCGGTGTGGTGCCGGTCGGCCAGATGCGGGTCACCCAGCACCGGCCGTTGTCGCGCCCGATGATGACCTGCGGCACGATCAGCACGCTGGTCTGGGCCGAGGAGGCGTCGAACGCGAAGGCTCCGAAGGCGAGCAGGCCGGTGCCGGTGCGGGCGATCGGGTCGGACACGGTGGCGGCGGCCGCGATCTCCCGCCAGGCGGTGGCGGCATCCGTGAACCGGGTCGCGCCGGAGAATTCGAGCCTCAGCGCCGTGCCGATGCCGGCCAGACCCTGGTTGCGGCGCATCCACAGCAGTGGTTCGCGGGTGTCGAGCAGAAGAATCAGTTGGCGGATGTCGGCGATGGGGGTGGTTTCAACCGTTAGAGCCTGAGCATTCACCTGCACAGCCTATGCCAGCGGCTGTGGAGAGCCCCGCGTGTCCGTGGGCAATCTAGACTGAGTAAGTGAGTAGAGCAGACCTCAATAAGCAGCCCGAGCAGGTCGCAGCCATGTTCGATCAGGTCTCCACCCATTACGACCGCACGAACGCCGTGCTCTCGGTTGGAAACGCAGCCCTGTGGCGGATGGCCGCGACCCGCGCCGTGAACCCCCGGCGCGGAGAACGCATCCTCGACATCGCCGCCGGAACGGGCACCTCCAGTGTCGCGCTGACGAAGACGGGCGCGCACGTCGTGGCCGCCGACTTCTCCGAGGGCATGATCAACGTGGGCCGTGCACGCCACGCGGACAACCCGCAGGTCGAGTTCGTGCAGGCCGACGCCACCGCACTGCCCTTCGCCGACAACGAGTTCGACGCCGTGACCATCTCGTTCGGCCTGCGCAACGTGGTCCAGCCCAAGAAGGCCCTGGCCGAGTTCTACCGGGTGACCAAGCCGGGCGGGCGCGTCGTGATCTGCGAGTTCTCCACGCCCCCGTTCGCCCCGATCCGGTTGGGCTACTTCGCCTACCTCACTCGGGTGATGCCGATGATCGTGAAGCTGGCGTCGTCGAACGCGGAGGCGTACGACTACCTGGGCGAGTCGATCGTGGCCTGGCCGAACCAGCAGACCCTCAGCGCCTGGCTGCGGAATGCCGGCTACGACGCCGTCGCCTACCGCAACCTGACTCTGGGCATCGTGGCCCTGCATCGCGGCGTCAAGCCGGCGGATGCGTCCGACGCGCCGTCCTGAATCCTCCCAGATCCGATCGTTAGGCTGACAGAGTGAAACCGAGCATGCCCCTGTTCCGTCGCGGTGCTTCCGTGACGAGCCAGCTCGGCCTCAGCGATCGCATTTTCTCCACAGCCCAGGACCGCGGCCTCGCCGCGGGGATCGACGCGGGAATCGTTCAGGTCGAGGCCAGCCTGCTGGCCGAGGTCACTTTCGCCGATGAGATTGCGAACGTCACCAGCAGGTACCTGCTCAACGCCGGCGGCAAGCGCGTGCGCCCCATGCTGGCGCTGCTGACCGCCCACCTCGGCCGCGGTAACCTGTCCGACGTGATCACCGCGGCCACGGCGATCGAGATCACCCACCTGGCCTCGCTCTACCACGACGATGTGATGGATGACTCGGACAAGCGTCGCGGGGTGCCGAGCGCCCAGACCGTGTGGGGAAACTCGGTGGCGATTCTGACCGGGGATCTGCTCTTCGCCCGCGCCAACCAGCTGATGGCACGGCTGGGTGAGCGGGCCATCCGTTTGCAGGCCGATACCTTCGAGCGCCTCGTGCTCGGACAGCTGCACGAGACGGTCGGCGCTCAGCCCGGCCAGGACCCGGTGGAGCACTACATCCAGGTGCTCGCTGACAAGACCGGGTCGCTGATCGCCGCGGCCGCCCAGGCCGGCATCATCTTCTCCGACGCCCCCTCCGAGTTCGAGAAGCCCGTGATCGCGTTCGGTGAGAAGATTGGCGTCGCCTTCCAGCTCATCGACGATGTGCTCGACCTCTCCCCGCAACCGGAGGAGACCGGCAAGGTGCCCGGCACCGACCTGCGCGCCGGGGTGGCCACCCTGCCGCTGCTGCGTCTGCGCGAGCGTGCCCCGCACGACCCTACCGCTTCCGCCCTGCTCGAACGCCTCGAACGCGACGTGATGGCCAGCAACGGCGTCGCGACCGCGGAAGCCGACTCGGCGATCACCGAGCTGCGCGAGCACGACGTGACCGGGCAGACCCTCGCCGAGGCGCACGGCTGGGCGCACGACGCGGTCGAGGCTCTCGCCCCGCTGCCGGACGGCTCGGTCAAGAAGGCCCTCACCCGCTTCGCCGACACGATCGTTGAACGATCAAGCTAGAAAGGCTTCCATGACCAAGTTGCGATTGGCCATTGTCGGCGCGGGACCTGCGGGAATCTATGCCGCCGACATCCTGCTCAAGGCGGAACGGAATTTCGAGGTTTCGATCGACCTGTTCGACCACCTGCCGGCACCATACGGTCTCGTGCGCTACGGCGTCGCGCCAGACCACCCACGGATCAAGGGCATCATCACGGCCCTGCGTGATGTGCTCGACCGCGGCGACATCCGCGTCTTCGGCAATGTGCGGTTCGGCATCGACATCACCCTCGACGACCTCAAGAAGCACTACAACGCCGTCATCTTCGCGACTGGAGCAGTGCACGACGCCGACCTAGACATCCCGGGCATCGATCTGGACGGCTCCTACGGGGCGGCCCGCTTCGTGAGCTGGTTCGACGGCCACCCAGACGTGCCGCGCACCTGGCCGCTGGACGCGCGGGAGGTGGCCGTCATCGGAAACGGCAACGTGGCGTTGGATGTCGCCCGGATGCTGGCCAAGCACGCCGATGACCTGCTGAGCACGGAGATCCCAGTGAACGTCTACGAGGGGCTCAAGGCGTCGCCGGTGACGGATGTGCACGTGTTCGGCCGCCGCGGGCCGACCTCCGTGAAGTTCACCCCGCTCGAGCTGCGGGAACTCGGCGACCTGCCCGACGTGGACATCGTCCTCTACGACGAGGACTTCGAGTACGACGCCGCCGCGCGGGACGCGGTGTCCAGCAACAAGCAGGTCTTCGTGATCGACAAGGTTCTGAACAAGTGGCGGGAGCGCCCGGCCGGGACGGCCAGTCGCCGCCTGCACCTGCACTTCTTCGCCAAG
Organism: Cryobacterium sp. TMT3-29-2; assembly: GCF_004564305.1. NCBI lineage: Bacteria > Bacillati > Actinomycetota > Actinomycetes > Micrococcales > Microbacteriaceae > Cryobacterium > Cryobacterium sp. TMT3-29-2. The sequence continues at coordinate 40,244 of NZ_SOGK01000028.1, read as the reverse complement.
CCCCTCGAAATCGTCGACGACGGCACCGGCCGGGTCGGCGGCATCCGTTACGAACGCACCACCCCGGACGGGCAGGGCGGCGTCGTCGGCACCGGTGAGATCCGCGAGCTGCCGATTCAGGCCGTCTACCGCGCGGTCGGCTATTTCGGCTCACCGCTGCCGGGCGTTCCGTTCGACAAAAAGCGTGGCGTGATCCCCAACCGGGAGGGACAGGTGCTCTGGAAGGGTGACCCCTCGTTCGGGTCGAAGGGCGCCAACACGCAGATGTACGGCGTCTACGCGACAGGGTGGATCAAGCGTGGGCCGGTCGGGCTGATCGGGCACACGAAGTCGGACGCCATGGAGACCGTGCGGCACCTGATCAACGACCTCGGCAACTGGTGGCGCCCGGAGTCCCCGTCGGAGCAGAGCATCCTGGACCTGCTCGACGCACGCGGGGTGCACTACACGAACCTGGACGGCTGGCACCGGCTCGACCAGCACGAACTGGCGCTCGGCTCCGACGTGGGCCGCATTCGGGTCAAGGTCGTGCCTCGCGACGAGATGGTCGAGATCTCCCGGGCCGAGCGCTGACCTGCTCCTGACGAATTCGACGGAGATTTTGCCGGACAACCCGCTTTTCGGCCGGAATGCCGGCCGAATCGGCAAAATCTCCGTCGCATTGGTGAGGACTTGGGGCGTGCCAGCCCGGCCGTCGGCGCGACGCATCGGCCGCCGGGGCGGGACTAACGGAAGTTGACGAACTGCAGGGCGACGTCGAGGTCCTTGCCCTTGAGCAGGGACATGGTGGCCTGCAGGTCGTCGCGGCTCTTCGAGCTGACCCGCAGCTCGTCGCCCTGGATCTGGCTCTTGACGCCCTTGGGCCCCTCGTCCCGAATGATCTTGTTGATCTTCTTCGCGTTTTCCTGGTCGATTCCGGCCTTCATCGAGGCCTCGATCCGGAATTCCTTGCCCGAGGCGAAGGGATCGCCCGCATCCAGGCTGCGCAGGGAGATGCCGCGCTTGATCAGCTTCGATTCGAAGACTTCGAGGATCGCCTTGACGCGCTCCTCGGAGTTCGCCTTCATGAGCACCTTTTCGCCGCTCATCTCGATCGAGGCGCCGACATTCTTGAAGTCGTAGCGCTGGGCGACCTCTTTGTGGGCCTGGTTGAGGGCGTTGTCGACCTCCATCGGGTCAACCTTGCTGACGATGTCGAACGTTGAGTCTGCCATGCCTGCAATAGTACCCAGTGGGTGGCTATTCGCCGGGCCGGGCGGTGCTGGAGCGCACGAGGAGCTCGAAGGGCATCGGGGTGTTCAGAGAGGAGAGCTGGTTCTGGCCGGGGCGCAGCCGGTCCAGCAGGATCTCGACGGCTTTCTCGCCCTGCCCCTGCGGGAACTGGGCGATCGTGGTGAGGCCGAAGAAATCCGCGAGTTCGTGGTCATCGATTCCGATCACGGATACGTCCCGTGGCACGACGAGGCCGAGGTCCCGTGCCGCAAGGATGACTCCGATCGCCATCTCGTCTGAGCCGGCGAATACGGCGCTCGGCCGACCGCGCGGGTTGCCAAGAAGTTGTATGGCCGCTTGGTAGCCGCTCTTCATCGTGAAGTCCGCAGGCCTGAACAATTCGGCAGCCGGAGTGATTCCAGCTGCCGTCAGGGCTAACTCATAGCCGACCCGACGGTTGGTAGGAAGATGGAAGTCCCGGTCGACGTCCTCATTTCCACCGATGTGTGCGATCCGTGTGTGGCCCAGGGAGAGGAGATGTTCCGTGGCGAGCCTGGCCACGGCAACATCATCGATCGTGAGAGTGCGAACACCCTCGATCGGGCCGCCGACGCCGACCAGCGGCTTGTCGAGTGCGTGCAGGGTGGCAACTTCGGTCGTGGTCAGTTCGAGCGAAATCGCGATGACAGCATCCACTCTCTGACGCAACAGGAAATGGTTGAACACGATTCGGCGCTCGCCGCCGCCGCCGGTCAGGCTGAACAGGGTGAGGTCATAGCCGTTTTTCAAAAGGGATTTCTGAGCACCCTCGACAACGCTGGAGAAGAACCAGCGGTCAAGGAAGGGAACGACGACACCGATGTTCTTCATCCGTCCGGAGGCGAGACTCGATGCCGTGGAGGAGACGACGTAGCCGAGTTCCCCGGCGGATGCTTCGACCTTTAACCTGGTGGCAGGGGATACATGGCCGTTGCCGCTGAGTGCGCGCGAAACAGTGGCGGTAGAGACGCCCGCGTGGCGGGCGACGTCATCGATGCCTACCATGAGGTTCCTATCGGGAATGAAGTTGAGTCATCTCCGATCATATCCACCGTCCGATAGGTACCGGACGTGCCGATTTCTCCCTGGGCACCAAAACCTTGTATTCTGTCTGAGCGCCTCCGGTCACGTGTTTTGCATATGGTCGGGTGCGTATTGGCAAGTTACCCAAGTGGCCAAAGGGATCTGACTGTAAATCAGCCGTCTTAGACTTCGGGGGTTCGAATCCCTCACTTGCCACTCACACTTCTGCATCACCTAGCGTTGAGGCATGACAACTCCTGCCTCAGCCGGTTTGCTTCGCCTCGCCCAGGACACCGCGCTCGCCGCGGGGGAACTGGCCGCCAGGCGACGCGCCGGAGGGGTGCAGGTCGCCGCGTCGAAGTCCTCCCCGGAAGACATCGTGACCCTGGCCGACCAGGAGACCGAATCGCTGATTCGGGCTCTGCTGGCCGAGGCCCGGCCCGATGACGGTTTCTTCGGTGAAGAATCGGCGGCCACGCGCGGCACGTCCGGTCTGACCTGGGTCGTCGACCCGATCGACGGCACCGTCAATTACCTCTACGGGTTCCCGGCCTGGGCGGTCAGCATCGCCGTCGTCGAGGGAGACCCGGACCCGGACCCGGCCACCTGGACCACCCTGGCCGGCGCGGTCTACAACCCGACCGGCGACGAACTGTTCACCGCGGCCGCCGGTGAGGGGGCGTGGCTGGGCGGCCGCCGGCTACACGTGCCCACGGCCGTGCCGCTGTCGCTGTCGTTACTGGGCACCGGTTTCTCCTATCGCGCGGCCGAGCGGGAGCGCCAGGCGGACGTGGTGCGGGGCCTGATCGGCCAGGTTCGGGACATCCGTCGCATCGGGTCGGCCGCACTCGACCTGTGTTCAGTCGCCGCCGGGCGGTTGAACCTCTACTACGAGCGCGGGCTGAACCCCTGGGACCACGCGGCGGGGGCCCTGGTGGCGCGCGAAGCCGGCGCCCGCGTCGGCGGCTTCGGGGCCGAACGGGAGGGCGGCGACCTGCTCATTGCCGGAGCTCCCGGACTCTACCGGGTCTTCGAGCCTCTCTTGGCCGATCTATTCGAAGAATTCATGACCGACGGGAAAGCCTAGGCGCCTGAACCGCATCGACCGAGACGGATACCGCGGAAACACGGGCAACCGAGGTGTTTCGGGAGGCCCACCGGCCGTGTCGGAAGCGGAGGCAGGTGCCCCGCTTTCGGGTGTCATTCTGTGTCCGGCTGTGCAATTCCGGGGCCGCAGACGGTAGTCTGTAGTGATTCGTTACTTTGGCTTAGGTCGAAGAGACTACCCTTTTCACTTCCGACGCGCCGAAAGTACCTCTCCTTTGCTCCCTCCCTCGTCCAGCCCGGCTGCCTCGCTGCCGGGTGTGAGTGACCCCGCCGGGAGGCCCCTCACACGCCGTGAGCTGCGCGAGCGCGAGCGGATGTCCGTGTCGGCGCTGGATGTCTCGCCGCTGGACCTCGCCGCCTCTGCGCTGGCAGCCACGGCCGAGCAGACGGCTCCCGTGTACCCTTACGCAGACGCAGACGCAGACGCAGACGCAGACGCAGACGCAGACGCAGACGCAGACGCAGACGCAGACGCAGACGCAGACGCAGACGCAGACGCAGACGCAGACGCAGACGCAGACGCAGACGCAGACGCAGACGCAGACGCAGACGCAGACGCAGACGCAGACGCAGACGCAGACGCAGACGCAGACGCAGACGCAGACGCAGACGCAGACGCAGACGCAGACGCAGACGCAGACGCAGACGCAGACGCAGACGCAGACGCAGACGCAGACGCAGACGCAGACGCAGACGCAGACGCAGACGCAGACGCAGACGCAGACGCAGACGCAGACGCAGACGCAGACGCAGACGCAGACGCAGACGCAGACGCAGACGCAGACGCAGACGCAGACGCAGACGCAGACGCAGACGCAGACGCAGACGCAGACGCAGACGCAGACGCAGACGCAGACGCAGACGCAGACGCAGACGCAGACGCAGACGCAGACGCAGACGCAGACGCAGACGCAGACGCAGACGCAGACGCAGACGCAGACGCAGACGCAGACGCAGACGCAGACGCAGACGCAGACGCAGACGCAGACGCAGACGCAGACGCAGACGCAGACGCAGACGCAGACGCAGACGCAGACGCAGACGCAGACGCAGACGCAGACGCAGACGCAGACGCAGACGCAGACGCAGACGCAGACGCAGACGCAGACGCAGACGCAGACGCAGACGCAGACGCAGACGCAGACGCAGACGCAGACGCAGACGCAGACGCCGCGACGCTGACGCCGGACGCCACGCTCTTGGTCGTCTCAAGCCTCGATGCGCCCGAAATCGAGACCGTGACGATCGCGGACTCGGACCGCCTCATCGCCGCACCGGCCGCCGTTGACGCGCCGGTTTCCGATGTAGATCGGCTGCAGACCTCCATCTCGGCCGTCACGACGTCCACGGAGATCCCGTTCCCCACCCGGGCCCAGCGCCGTGCGGAACAGCCCCCCGCCCGCTCCTCCCGCCCGCGCCGCGCCTCGGCCCGGGAGCGCCTGGCGCCCGCCGTTCGGCCGACAGCCGCCACGGCGCCATCGTCCCGGCCCGGCACGTCTGCCCCCGCGAACCGTGTGCGCAAGTTCGCCACGACGGGCGTCACGATGGTCGCCATGGCCTTTGTCGCCCTGATGGCCGTGGCCACCTCCCTACCGGCCGAGGCACTGCTGTCCTCCGCCGACGTGCAGGCCGCCGCGTACAACGCACAGCTGGATGCGATGGGCGAACCTGCCCAGACGCTGTCCATGACCGGCGGAGCGGACACCATCTCGGTCGAGCGTGACGGTTACGAGTCGAAGACCATCGCCGAGGTCGCAGCGGCCAGCGGCATCCGGATGGAAGCGACCTTCACGAACAACCCGAACGGCACCGTGCAGTGGCCCTTCTCGGTGGGCGTGCACATCGGTGACGAGTTCGGCTTCCGCGACTGTGCGGGCTGCTCCTCCAACCACGGCGGCCAGGACTTCAACCCGGGCCTCGGTGCACCGATCCAGTCGATCGCCGACGGCGTCGTGCGCTACGCCGAAGACGGCGAAGGCAGCCTCGGCGTGCACATGATCATCGACCACATGATCGACGGCGAACTCGTCTCCAGCGTCTATGCGCACATGATCCACGACTCGATGCTCTTCGAGGCCGGCGACGTCATCACGGTCGGCCAGGTCATCGGCAAGGTCGGCAACACCGGAATGTCCACCGGCCCACACCTGCACTTCGAGATCCGTGTCGGCGGCAAGGAAGGCACGAAGGTCAACCCGCTCGTCTGGCTGTACGCCAACACGAACTAGGTCAATCGGAACCGGGCCGATCGGAACTAGCCGGCGGCCTCGTCCTCGTCGTCTTGCTCGGCCTCCGGCCTGTCCGCGCCGGAGGGCGCGGCGGCCCGGGTGCGGCTGATTGCAGCGAGGAGCCCCTCGGGCAACGCGAGCTGCGACAGCCCCGCGATCTCGAGCAGGTCGGTCTCGCTGCGGCCATCGGGATCCATGGCTAGGACCTGATCGTGCAAACCCTCCATTTTCAGGTCGAGGCGGTTGGCGACATCCGCCGCCTGTTTGAGGTCGGCTACCAGATCGATCGGAACCGCCCCGCGGTACTTGTAATAGATCTTGTGCTCGAGGCTTGCCCAGAAGTCCATCGCGACGGTGCGGATTTGGATCTCGACCGTGACCTCGTCGACCCGGTCGGACATGAAGACGGGGATGTCGACGATCAGGTGCAGGCTCTTGTAGCCGTTCGGCTTGGGGGCGGCTATGTAGTCCTTGACCTCGAGCACCGTGACGTCGAGCTGGCTGGTGAGCATGTCGAGGATGCGGTAGGTGTCGGAGATGAAGCTGCAGGTGATCCGGATGCCGGCGATGTCCTGGATCTGGGCGCGGATGTCGTCGAGGACCAGGGGGCAACCCTTGCGGACGGCCTTCTTCAGGATGCCCTCGGGCGACTTCAACCGCGAGGCGACGTGCTCGATCGGACTGTAGTCGTGGATGGAGGCGAACTCCTCCTTCAAGATGTTGATCTTCGTCATCATCTCGTCGGTCGCGAACTTGTACGCCAGCATGAACCGGGTCAGCTCTGTCTTGAGCTCGCGCAGTTCGGCGAGGTCCCGGTGCGAAGGTGTTGTCTGAGCGGCTGCGGCTGCGGCTGCTGTGGCGGATCCGGTTCCGGTGCCGGTGCCGGTGCCGGTGCCGGATCCGTGTTCGGTGCCGTGGTCCATCCCCGTGCCGGTCACTGCTGCTCCTTCTGTGCGCTGCGCGCACAGATCGGGCGACGCCCTTCGATTGTCCCATGGCGGGGCTGCCGGGCCGCTGATGGCGGTGCCGGGGTGCGCGGCGTCGGTCGCCCACGAGTATCACTCTGCCCTGTGTCCCGAACGAATTCGACGGAGATTTTGCTCTGGAAACGGGTTTTGGGCTTCAAACCGGCCGTTTCGGGCAATATCTCCGTCGAATTGGTTCAGGCGGAGGCTGGCTAGGCGCGCAGCCAGACGGTGGTGTCGCCGGGCAGGGTGTTTCCGGGCAGCGGGCCGCTGGCGAGCAGGAGCTCGCCGGCAGGCAAAGGCACGGATGCCGCACCCGTGTTCGCGACGACCGTCACCGCGCCGTTCGTGAACGCCACGATCTCGTCAGCGTGGGCGTCCAGCCACTCCACCGAACCCAGTCCGAGGGTGTGCTCCCGGCGCAGGCGCAGGGCCAGCGTGTACAGCTCGAGGGTGGAGCCGGTGACGCCGGCCTGCGCGTCGCGGGCGAGTCCCGCCCACTCGGCCGGCTGCGGCAGCCAGCTCGCCGAGGTCGGGCCAAAGCCGTAGGAGGGTGCGGCGGCTTCCCAGGGAAGCGGCACGCGGCATCCGTCACGGCCGTATCGTTCCCCGTTGGTACGAAACCAGGTGGGGTCCTCGCGGGCGGAGTCGGGCAGGTCGATGACCTCGGGCAGGCCCAGTTCCTCGCCCTGGTAGAGGTAGCTGGATCCCGGCAGTGCGAGCATGAGCGCCGAGGCGGCCCGGGCGCGGTGCAGGCCGATCACGGTGTCGGGGAGGTCGGGCGTCTTCGGCCCGATGCCGTGGCCCTGCAGGTTTTCGTGGTTGAGCGCGAGGCGGGAGGCGTGGCGCACGACGTCGTGGTTCGAGAGTACCCAGGTGCTCGGGGCGCCCACCGCGCCGAATGCGGCCAGGGAGTCGTCAATGACGCGGCGGAGGGCCGGCCCGGCCCAGGCGGTCTCGAGGTAGGCGAAATTGAAGGCCTGATGCATCTCGTCGGGGCGCACCCAGTCGGCGACGTGGCTGAGCGGGTCGACCCAGGCCTCGGCGGCGAGGATGCGGTCGCCCGGGTACTCGTCGAGGATCAGCCGCCAGTCGCGGTAGATTTCGTGCACACCGTCCTGGGCCCAATAGGGCGCGGTTTCGGGCCACTCGGTGATGATGCCTGGCCCCTCCGTCGAGGCGCCGCCCATGCTGCCGCCCGCGACCGGAGGCGTGTAGTCGGGAAGACCGGCCGCTTTGATCATGCCGTGCGCGACGTCCACCCGAAAACCGTCTGCCCCGCGGTCGAGCCAGAACCGGAGCACATCACGGAATTGCGTCTTCACCCATTCGTTGTCCCAGTCGAAGTCGGGTTGGGTGGTGTCGAAGAGGTGCAGGTACCACTGGCCGGGAGTGCCGTCCGGGTTCGTGACGCGGGTCCAGGCATTGCCGCCGAAGACGGAATCCCAGTTGTTCGGGGGAAGGTCGCCGTTTTCGCCCTGGCCGTCACGGAAGATGTAATGCGCGCGCTCCTCACTGCCCTTGGCGGCGGCGAGGGCAGCTTCGAACCACGGATGGTCACTTGAGGAGTGGTTCGGCACGAGATCCACGATCACGCGGATGCCCAGCTCGTGTGCCGTGTGCTGCAGGGTGTCGAAGTCAGCGAGCGTGCCGAAGAGCGGGTCGACATCGCAATAATCGGCCACGTCGTAACCAGCGTCGTTCTGCGGTGACGTGTAGAACGGCGAGAGCCAGATGGCGTCGATCCCGAGAGCCCGGAGAGCAGGGAGACGATTGGTGATGCCGGTCAGATCGCCCATCCCGTCACCGTTGGCGTCCGCAAAGGACCGAGGATAGATCTGATAGATAACTGCGGTTCGCCACCACTCTGAGCCTGTCATGAAAAGAAACCCTACGGCATTTTCATGATGATGGAAGCGCTTGCAGGCCTGTGGGCTGCGCGTATCACCTGCCCGAGATATAGATCCGACTATTTCAGTTGTCAATGGTTCCGAAAGTTGCTATACATGTAAACGCTTGCATAAAATTCAATGTCCTGAGAAAGGCACACCAATGATGGTGAACATGAAAGGTCTCGTCGCTGCCGGCGCCGTAGTGGTCGCAGCGTCCCTCGCATTGTCCGGATGCTCCGGCGGGGCCTCCCCGCAGGATGGCGACGGCGATAAAGCCGCCGCCAACACTTTAACGGTTTGGGTCGATGCCGACCGCGGCACGGTCCTCAAAGACGCGGCGGCGGCATTCACGAAAGAATCCGGCGTCAAGGTAAAGCTCATCCAGAAGGACTTCCCCAAGATCCAGGAAGAGTTCATTGCACAGGTTCCGACCGGCAAGGGCCCCGACATCACGATCGGCGCCCACGACTGGATCGGGAACCTCGTCTCGAACGGCGTGCTCAAGCCCGTCGAACTCGGTGATACGACCGCTGACTTCCAGCCGGTCGCCGTCACCGCGATGACCTTCGAGGGCAAGACCTACGGTGTCCCCTACTCGATCGAGAACATCGCCCTCCTCCGCAACACGGCCCTGGCGCCGACCGCGCCGGCGACGTACGCGGACATGGTCGCCGCCGGCACCGCCGCCGGCACTGAGTTCCCGTTCCTCGTACCCGTTGGACCGGAATCGGACCCCTATCACCTGTACCCGTTCCAGACCTCGTTCGGTGCCCCCGTGTTCGGCACCAACTCCGACGGCAGCTATAACGCCGAAGACCTCTCGATCGGCAACGCCGGTGGAGAGGCCTACGCGGCGTGGCTCGCATCCGAAGGCGCCGCAGGGCACCTCAGCGTGAACATCACCAACGACATCGCCAAAGAGAAGTTCAACGCCGGCGCATCGCCGTTCTTCCTCTCCGGTCCGTGGAATGTCCCGGATGCCCAGAAGGCCGGCATCGACGTTGCGATCGACCCGATCCCGACTGCCAGCGCCAACCCTGCCCAGCCGTTTGTTGGCGTGCAGGGCTTCTTCGTGAGTGCGAAGACCAAGAACGCTCTCGCTGCCAATGAGTTCCTGGTGAACTACATCGGCTCCGAAGAGGTGCAGACGGCACTCTACGAGGTCGGCGGGCGCCCGCCGGCGCTGACCAGCGCCTTCGAGGCAGCTGCCGCCGACCCGATCACCGCCGGTTTCGGTACGGTCGGCGCAACCGCCGTTCCGATGCCCAACATCCCGCAAATGGGCAAGGTCTGGCAGTTCTGGGGTGTCACCGAGGCCGCGATCATCGCGGGCGAGGGCGACCCGGCTGCGCTGTGGCAGAAGATGACTGGCGAAATCCAGGGCGCCATCGCGAAGTAACACCGTGTGCCCGGCTCCATCAGGGAGCCGGGCACCGCGTGCTCCACCACCACACATCAGGCAAGGTTGCCGGCAGGCGCCAGAGATCGGACGAAGATGCCCACCCCACGAACAGGTCGCGATCGCACCGCGCGCGACAACTCGCTGGTCACCCAGTTGAGGCAATCCAAGCGGGCGGGACGAATTGCCGAGGCGGCGTCCGTCGGGATCAAGACTCTCCTGGTGAAAATTCTGCTCCTCGGTATTGTTGACGCGATCAGCGTCTACGCCCTCTTCGTGCTCTTCCTGAAGCAGGACTGGGTCGTTTTCGGACTCGTTCTGGCAGTTACTCTGATCGTCAACTGGATCTACTTCAGCAAAAACGCCCTGCCGGCCAAGTACCTCACCCCCGGCCTGATCTTCCTTGTGATCTTTCAAATCTTTGTTGTGGGCTATTCCGGCTACATCGCTTTCACGAACTACGGCACCGGGCACAACAGCACCAGGGAGGACGCGGTTTCATCACTCATCGCCTCCGCGCAGCAGCGAGTGCCGGACTCGGTCGCGTATGACATCACCGTGATCGAGCAACTGGGTGCCTATAGTCTCCTCGTCACCGACCCTGACGGTCGGATCAGCGTCGGCAGTGCCGACGCGCCCCTGCGTGAAGTCACCGATGCCGAGACGGATGCCGACGGCGTCGCCACCGCACTTCCCGGCTACACCTCGCTCAAGTTCAGCGACATCGCTGCCAATCAAGAGGTCATCGCGGCCCTCTCGGTGCCCCTCACCGACGACCCGAACGAGGGGGTGCTCCGCACCCCGGACGGCTCAAAGGCCTATCTCTACCTATCCGATCTGGTCTACGACGAGGCCGCGAGAACGATGACGAACACCACGACGAACGTCGTCTACGCCGAGGACCGTACAGTCGGGGCGTTCGCCGCGGAGGACGGTACCGAACTGCGCCCCGGCTGGAAGGTTGAGGTCGGATTCGATAACTTTGCCCGTGCGTTCGGCACGGATTCCATTCGGGGGCCGCTGATCAACGTGACCCTGTGGACCTTCGCCTTCGCTTTCCTTTCTGTCGCCACCACGTTCGCGCTCGGGCTCTTCCTGGCGCTGGTCTTCAATGACCTGCGGATGCGCGGACGCAACGTCTACCGCGTCGTCTTGATTCTTCCCTACGCGTTCCCGGCATTCCTGTCCGCGCTGGTCTGGGCGGGGCTGCTCAACCCGCAGTTCGGCTTCGTCAACCAGGTGCTGTTCGGCGGGGCGGAAATACCCTGGCTCACAAACGAATGGCTGGCAAAATTCAGCATCATCTTCGTGAACCTGTGGCTCGGCTTCCCCTACATGTTCCTGGTCTGCACGGGTGCTCTTCAGTCGATTCCCGGCGAGTTGCAGGAGGCGGCAACGGTCGACGGGGCGCGGCCCTGGCAGGTGTTCCGGCTGATCAAGCTACCGCTGCTGCTCGTGTCGGTGGCCCCGCTGCTCATCTCGTCGTTCGCGTTCAACTTCAACAATTTCAACCTCATCTACATGCTCACCAATGGCGGGCCGAGAGACGTTACCGCGGGAGTGAATGTGGGTGCGACCGACATCCTCATCTCGATGGTTTACAAGGTCGCCTTCGTCGGTGCGAACCGCGACTACGGATTGGCGAGTGCGTTCTCCATCATCATTTTCCTGCTGGTCGCGATCGTTTCGATCATCAGCTTTAGGCAGACCAAGGCACTAGAGGAGCTGAACTGACATGCAGGTCAACAATCGGGAGACAAGCGACCGCATCGTCGCGCGAAAGTCGTCATTCCAGTTCAAGCGCTGGTTCAAAGCAACGGGATGGCGCCACCTGATCGGCGTGTTCATGGCCGTGTTCTCGGCGTTCCCCCTTGTCTACGTGCTCTCGGCAGCGCTGCAACCCGGCGGCACTCTGATCACGGCAAATGGGCTCTTCAGCGAGGTGAGCCTCGGCAGCTTTGTGACGCTCTTCAACCTGCCCCAACAGCCATACGCCGCCTGGTACGGGAATACCCTGATCATCGGAGTGATCACTTCGATCGGCACGGTATTTTTGGGCGCCCTTGCGGCGTATTCCTTCTCCCGGATGCGTTTTTTCGGTCGCCGGGGGGGACTGCTCACGCTCGTACTGTTGCAGATGTTTCCCCAACTGTTGGCTGTCGTTGCGATATTCCTCCTGCTCAACGGCATCTCCGATATCTTCCCCGCGATCGGGCTGGACTCGCAGGTCGGCCTGATCATGGTCTACCTCGGCGGGGCTCTTGGGGTGAACACCTACTTGATGTACGGATTTTTCAACACGATTCCCGCATCGATCGATGAGGCCGCCAAGTTGGACGGTGCCGGGCACGCGCGCATCTTCTTCACGATCATCCTGCGACTGGTCGCACCCATTTTGGCGGTCGTCGGCCTTCTCTCCTTCATCGGCACGACGAACGAGTTCGTCATCGCGAGCATCGTGCTGATCAGCCCGGAGAATCAGACCCTCGCGGTGGGCCTCTACCAGTTCGTATCTCAGAAATTCTCTACTAACTACTCGGTCTTCGCGGCCGGCGCCGTGCTCGCCGCACTGCCCGTGATGGCCCTGTTCCTCTGGCTGCAGAAGTACATCGTCGGCGGCCTGACCGCCGGATCGGTGAAGTAAGGGGCGCATGCTTCCGCACCACGACGGGTCGGACCTGTATGTCTCCGAACAGGCTCCCCGTCCGGGTGACACGGTCGGCGTGCGGGTGCGGGTGCCCGAGGCGTGGGGCGCCGTCGCATCCGTGCACGTGCGCTCGACGCCCGACCGGGAACCGCGCTTCCACGAGGCCCGGCTGCTCGGCGCGGCCGATGGCTGGCGGTGGTGGCAGGCCGAGGTCGAAATTCTGAACCCGGTCAACGGCTACCGGTTCCTGATCAACCGGGCGGACGGCGGCCACTGGTGGCTGAACGCCGCCGGGGCGCAGCCCTTCGAGACTGTCGACGCCGAGGACTTCAAGCTCCTCGGCCATCCTGCCCCACCGGCGTGGGCCGCATCGACCGTGATGTACCAGATTTTCACGGACCGGTTCGGGCGCTCCCCGGCCGCCGCGCTGCGCGAGAAGCCGGCCTGGGGCGTGCCCGCGGAGTGGGACGATCCAGTGGCGAAGGGCCAGCCGGCCCGCTCGCACCAGTTCTACGGCGGGGACCTCGACGGCATCGCGGCGCACCTGGACCACCTCGACCGGCTCGGCGTCACGCTGCTCTACCTGACCCCCATGTTCCCGGCCGGCTCGAGCCACCGCTACGACGCGCAGAGCTTCGACCTGGTCGACCCGTCCCTCGGCGGCGACGCCGCCCTCGTGCGGCTGGTCGAGGCCGCCCACGAGCGTGGCTTCAAGGTGATCGGCGACCTCACCTCGAACCACTCCGGCAATCGGCACGAGTGGTTCCGGGCCGCGCAGCAGAGCCCGGACGCCCCCGAGAGCGACTTCTACTACTGGCTCGACGAGCGGCACGAGCAGTATGCGTCCTGGCTGGGCGTGCCCGAACTGCCGAAGTTCAACTGGTCCTCGACCGAGCTGCGGCGCCGGTTCATCGAGGGACCGGACTCGGTGGTCGCGAAGTGGCTGCGGGCCCCGTTCCACCTCGACGGCTGGCGCATCGATGTCGCGAACATGACCGGCCGTCTGCAGGGGGAGGACCTGAACGCCCTGGTGCGGCAGACCATTCGGCGCACCATGATCGCGGAGAACCCGGACACGATCCTGCTCGGCGAGTCGACCAATGACGCCGCGGGCGACTTCCAGGGCGACGGCTGGCACGGCGCGATGACGTACACGACCTTCACCCGCCCGGTCTGGAGCTGGCTCTCGAAGCCGGAGAGCCCGTCGTCGTTCTTCGGGCTGCCCTACGGCACCATCCCGCTGACCGATGGCCGTGCCTTCGTGGACGCCCACCTCCGGTTCACGGCCGGCTACCCCTGGCGCACCCGGCTGGCCACCATGAACGCGCTCGACACGCACGACACGCCGAGGTTCCGCACCCACGCGATCGACGGTGGAGTGGCCGTGGCCTTCGGGCTGAGCGTCACCATGCCGGGCATCCCGGTGGTCTTCGCCGGCGACGAGTTCGGCCTGGTCGGAGACGACGGCGAGGCCTCGCGCACGCCCATGCCCTGGGATACGGCGGACGACCCGGAGGTGGCAGCCACGATCGACCTGTATGCGGCGCTGATCCACCTGCGTACCGCCCACCCGGCCCTGAACGGCGGTGGAATGCGCTGGGTGCACGTGGGCGCGGATGTGGTCGCCTACGTGCGTGAGTGTGCGGAGGAGACGGTGCTGCTGGTTGCCGCCCGCGCAGCGTGCACGGTGACCCTGCCGCCCGCGGCGGTGGCGGGAGCACCGACCCGGCTCTTGGGCGACGCCGCCGTCGGCATGGTGGGCGGGCGCATCCGTCTGCAAACGAACGGGCCGAGCTTCACCGCGTGGTCGCTGCCGGGGGTGGCGGTGCCCGATCGGGGCCCGCGGTCATCGGGCAGGCCAAGTTGGTGATAATATTTACCGGTTGCCGAAATGCGGCTTAGTTTTCGTTCACACGAATGCTTCGCCCCCTTAGCTCATTGGTAGAGCACTTCCTTGGTAAGGAAGAGGTAGTGGGTCCGATTCCCACAGGGGGCTCTGGCTTGGAAGCTCTTGCAGCCGACAGGTCGTGGCGGGGTAGCTCAGTTGGTTAGAGCACACGGCTCATAATCGTGGTGTCGCGGGTTCAATTCCCGCTCCCGCTACACATAAAGGCCCTTTGACCAGCAATTCTAACGGTCTCAGGGCCTTTCCTTTTGCCCGGATGCTGTCCGACTCCGCTCTAGATTTTTGTTTCGGGGAAAACTCCGTTGAGTATACGTGCGGACGCGTCTCGTACGCATCGGTGAAAGACGGCCAGAGTCTCAACGAGTGCCGTCCGACGCGTGTGAGCGGTAGCTCCTTACGAACTGGCCAAATGCGACTCAGGCGGCTTTCCCGCTCGGGCGGGGCGCAGTCCACCCTGGACGGGGAGTGCCACAGGCCGCTGGCTCAGGGTCGGCTGGTGAACTCGGCGCTCACAGGAGAGCAACCTGACAGCATGGTTGCGATCATTCGTCTGGTCACAGTCGAGTGCCGTCGTTCTTGTTCCAATCTGGAGGCCACTCTTCGCGCGCAGCGTTCACCCACTCCGGCGACTTGCCTGGCCACCCTGCCGGAACTGTGTCCCCTTGAACGCAGTACTGGCTTCGGTGCTCCCCGCCGCCCGTCCCCGGCACAGCTCCCCCAGGAGTGCGGCGCCAGGCGCCCCATACTTGTCCTCGCTCGGCGGTCTCGACCACGAACCCGTGATCGGCGGGCAAGCCGTGACGATCAGCGTCGACGATGAGATCGGTGAGGTGATCCCAGTAGCGGTCCTGTCGACGCTCATACTGTCCGTTCTGGCACGTCCATATCCAGTCAAGTCTTTTCTTGGTGACATCGAATTCGCCCCGGTCAATATGGAGGCCGTCTTCATCCGTTCCGGGTTGACCACGATTGCGCTGAATCGAGGCGAGTCGCTCTGTTTCCTCGCCAGTGCGTCGCTTAATGTCTAGGCGGAAAACACGCATCCGTCGCAAGCCCTCTCGGAACCCGTTGCCGTCGGCGACCCCGTTGTACCTGCCATTGAACTGTGAGAGGAGGCTAAGTCTGAGTCGCGTGCCGATCATGAACGCGAGCACACGTCGGAAAGTGAGTGGCTTCCGGATCGCTTGGAATCGTGAAAGAACCTTTTCGGCGACTGCATAGAAAGCGAAAGTGTGGAAAGGAGTCTGTGCGCCAGTTCCCCGCCCGATTTGAACGAGAACGATCGGACAACCATCGGCAACACAACGGCGCCTGTGAGAATGATCGCGTCCTTGAGAAGGTTCCATTCCCAGAGGCCAACGCGCCAGGCACCCGCGGTTGAGGCCGCCGATGCGGCAACCACAAGCAGATAGACGCTAACCAATTTCGGCGCGAACGCAGCTCGAAGCGCGCCGATGATCGACGGAGCAAAGTGCTGTCGGAACTTAGGGACAACAACGAGCGTGAGCGCCACTGCGCCCATGAGTAAGAGCGACGCAATCTCGCGTGTTGTGAGCATCGCCCCGTCCGTTCAGCCATTGGCAGTGCCGTGCTCGCCATATAGTGCGCAGTCTGCACGGATCGACAGAGGGAGTGCGGTGCACGCACATAACGGGTCCGGGGTCGTTGTGACTGTGACTCGAGCACGCTGACCCGCAAGGTGTTGGTCAGGCAAAACCCGTTCGTCGTCCTAGTGAGATCCCTGATGGCATGCCACGAACACAGATGGCACGCGGTAATACATGTGCGGCCCGACCGTCGTCCGTGTCGGGGCCGGCTGGCAAGATCGGCCCATGCCCGTCCTCATCCACATGCCCTGTCGGCCGAACCGAGGTGCGCCTGCTTGTCGGCGGCAACGTTGCGAAGCACGGCGAAGTGCCATGTGCGTTCACGAAAATGCCGAGCGCCGGGCCTCCGGCCAGGACAGACTCTCGGCCCAAGGCCGCGCCGATGTGGCGAGCCATAGATCCGAGATTGGACGGCGCAATAGTCAGTGGACGGGGAATTTGAGCTACAACTCACTGGTTGGTCCGGTGGGGTTTTAGCTCGTCCAACCTGTCCGTCTGTCTGAGCCGTTGCTAATTCTTTTCGAGTCGAAGAGTATGCTTTCACTATTGAAACGATTCAATAAAATCTAGAGGGTGGTTACGACCATGAGTAATCGAATGATCTGGAATCAGACGGCGCACTTCGGAGCGGGTGCCATAGCGGAGATACCCGGTGAACTCGCTTCCCGGGGATTCGCCAAGGCGTTTGTGGTGTCGGACAAGGTTCTGGTCGACACTGGCGTGACCGGACGGGTGACGCGGCTGCTTGACGACATGGGCTTCCCCTTCGAGGTGTATTCCGATGTCACTCCGAACCCGCCGATCGAGGCGGTTCTGCGCGGACTGGCCGCGTTCGAGGCATCCGGTGCCGACGTGCTCATCGGGATCGGCGGCGGCTCGCCGCAAGATACCTGCAAGGCGATCGGAATCATCTCGACCAACCCCGAGTTCGCCGATGTGCGCAGCCTTGAGGGCGTTGCCGCGACGAAGAATCCGTCCGTACCGATCATCGCGGTGCCGACGACCGCCGGCACCGCCTCAGAGACAACGATCAACTACGTGATCACCGACGTCGAGCGCCAGCGCAAGTTCGTCTGCGTCGACCCGCACGCGATTCCCGTTGTTGCTGTCGTCGACTCCGAGATGATGTCCTCTGCTCCCCGATCGCTCAAGGTTGCCACCGGGCTCGACGCCCTCACGCATGCGATCGAGGGTTACACCACGAAGGGTGCTTGGGAGCTCTCCGACCTGTTCCACCTCAAGGCAATTGCCACCATCGCCGAGTCCCTGCTTGGCGCGGCCAACGGCGACCCCGTGGCCACCGAGCGGATGGCCCTCGCCCAGTACATTGCGGGCATGGGCTACTCGAACGTGGGCCTCGGCCTCGTGCACGGGATGGCCCACCCGCTCGGCGCGTTCTACAACGCCCCGCACGGGGTTGCCAACGGCATCCTGCTGGCGCCGGTGATGGCGTTCAACGCGGATGCTACCGGCGAGCGTTTCCGGGACATCGCGGTGGCCTTGCGGGTGGAGGGTGCCGCCGACTTGTCGATCGCCGACGCCCGCATGGCTGCCGTCGCGGCGGTGTCCGCGTTTACCCGTGACCTCGGCAACCCCACCACGCTGCGCGAGATCGGGGCGAAGGAGGAGGACCTTCCGGCCCTCGCCCAGGCAGCCTTTGACGACGTATGCACGGGCGGCAACCCGCGCGACGTCACGGTGGAGCAGATCCTCGCGCTGTACTGGTCGGTCTACTAGACACTCGGGCATCGAAGAAGCGTCCGGCGCGAGTTCGCCGGACGCTTCTTCGTCGTTGCCGTGTGGATGGCGGTCGGCACTACCGGCTGACCAGCGTGCAGGCCGGAAGGTATCGCTCCGGGCTGAAGCTGCGGGCGACGAGGCCGCGCAGCTCCTCGAGGGACCCGGTGACGAGCCCCTGCGCGCGGGCCTGGATCAGCACGTTGCCGATTGCAGTGGCCTCCACGGGCCCGGCGAGCACGGGCAGCCCGGTACGGTTGGCCGTAAGCTGGCAGAGCAGACGGTTCTGCGATCCGCCGCCGACCATGTGCACGATCCCGACCGTGCGGCCGGAGAGCAGGCTTGCTTGTTCGACGCCGCGGGCGAAGGCATCCGCGAGGCTCTCCAGGATGCTGCGCACGAGCTCGGCGTTCGACCGCGGCGCCGGGAGGTCATTCTCTACGCAGTGCGCACGGATGCGGGTCGGCATGTCTCCGGGGGCCAGGAACTGCTGGTCGTCGGCGTCGAACACGGCCACGGGCGTAGTCACCGCCTCGGCCCGGCGGAGCAGGTCCGAGAGCACGATCGTTTGCCCCTCGTGTTCCCAGGTGCGGATGGACTCGCTGAGCAGCCAGAGCCCCATCACGTTGTGCAGATAGCGCACACGGCCGTCGACGCCGCCCTCGTTGGTAAAGTTCTGCGCGCGGCCGGCTGTGCTGAGCACGGGGGAGTCGAGCTCGACGCCGACGAGCCCCCACGTGCCGCACGAGATATAGGCGAAGTCCTCCCTGGCAGCAGGCACGGCGACGACGGCGGATGCGGTGTCGTGCGAGCCAACAGCCGTAACCGCGATCGGGCTGTGGGATTTGATCTCGGCGGAGACGTCGGGCAGCAACGACCCAATCCAGGTGCCCGCGTCGACGAGAGGCGGGAACATGCGGCGGTCGAAGCCGAGCCGTTCGATCAGCGGGGTGTCCCAGTCGCCGGTGTGCACATTCAGCAGGCCCGTTGTCGACGCGTTCGTGCGTTCGGCGGCCGCGGTGCCGGTCAGCCAGTAGTTGAAGAGGTCGGGTACCAGCAGGAACTGGTCGGCCAGGTCGAGGGCACCGGTGGTGAGATCGGCGGTGAGCTGATAAAGGGAATTGAACGGCAGGAATTGTAGCCCGTTCGCGGCATAGAGTTCCGACGGCCCGGCGACCGCGTGGGCGATCTCGACGGCCGGCAGGTTGCGGTCGTCCCGGTAGTGGTAGGGGAGCTGCTGCATCCGTCCCTGCCGCAGTAGGGCGTAGTCGACGGCCCATGAATCCACGCCGATGCTGGTGAGGCCGGGCTCTTCGGCGGCCGCGGTCGTGAGTCCGGCCAGCACGCAGCGGTAAAGTTCGACGATATTCCAGTGCAGCGCGCGCCGGCCGCCCTCATTCAGGCGGATGGGCCCATTGGGGAACCGCGCCACCGGTCGCAGGCGCAGCTCGTTCTGCCCGATATAGCCCAGCATCACCCGACCGCTGGTCGCGCCTAGGTCGACGGCCGCGACCACGGCGGCATCCGTCAGTTTCGTCATTTTCGTACTTTCTCAATCGTGGGTGGGCCGCCCAACGCAGCTTCGGCGCCACGACCGCATGGCCTGGCGCCGAAACCGCTCAACTGGCGGGTGCTGTCAAAGGGAGTGTTGTGCTTTTCCCTTTCCGTTGAGAGTGCCCGGCAAAGCGGGCAATCTCAACGGCGCGGGAGCAAGCGCGGGGGCTAAGTGGAGCTAGGCGCCCCAGCCAGCCTGGGTGCCCCCGACCCGGTCGGCCGAGATCTTCTCCTGGTAACCGGATGCCGCGTAGGCCTTCATCGGGTCTCCGGCGAGCCCACGGGACTCGCGCCACGCGGCCAAGTCGGGGCGAACATCGGCGTAGAAGGCGTCCATCATGATTGCGTTGGCGCCGAGGACGTCGCTGTTCATCTGGGCGGTGGCGAGGGCTTCATTGTCGACGAGCAGGGCGCGCGCCGTCATCTCCTGCACATTGAGCACGGAACGGATCTGGCCGGGTATCTTCTCTTCAACGTTGTGGCACTGGTCGAGCATGAACGCCACCGTGGAGTCGGGGCCGTAGCCGCCACCGCGGATCACTTCGTAGAGGATGCGGAACAGCTGGAAAGGGTCGGCCGCCCCGACGATGAGGTCATCGTCGGCGTAGAAGCGTGAGTTGAAATCGAAGGAGCCGAGCTTTCCGAGGCGCAGCAGCTGAGCGACGATGAACTCGATATTGGTGCCGGGGGCGTGGTGGCCGGTATCGAGGCAGACCATCGCCCGGTCGCCGAGGGCGGAGACCTGGGAGTAGGAGGTTCCCCAGTCGGGAACATCAGTGTGGTAGAAGGCCGGCTCAAAGAACTTGTACTCGAGGACGAGACGCTGGTTTGCGCCCACGCGGTCGTAGATTTTCGCGAGGGAGTCCGCGAGGCGGTCCTGCCGGCCGCGGATGTCGCCCTGGCCGGGATAATTCGTGCCGTCTGCCAACCACACTTTCAGGTCACGGGAACCGGTCTGGTCCATTACGTCAATGCACTCGAAGTGATGATCGATCGCCCGCTGGCGCACCTTCGGGTCGATGTGGGTGAGGCTGCCGAACTTGTACACGTCGTCCTGGAACGTATTGGAGTTGACTGTGCCCAGTTTCACGCCATGGTCTTCGGCGAACGCGCCGAGTGCGTCGTAGTCCTCGACCTTGTCCCACGGGATGTGCAAGGCGACGCTGGGGGACAGGGCGGTGTATTGGTTCACCTGAGCGGCATCCGCGATCTTTTCCTGCGGCGTGCGCGGGGTGCCAGGGGTGCCAAACACCTTGAACCGGGTGCCCGAATTGCCGAAAGCCCAGGAGGGGAGCTCGATGGCCTGGCTTTCCAGGAGGAGGAGAGTTTCTGCGTTTACCGTCATGGGGTCACTTCTCTGTGGATACTGCTGGGATACTGCTGGGTTGCTGATGGGTCGTGCGGGGTTTGCGGAGGCCCCGACGCGGGACCGCCCGGCGACTGACTACGGAAGGCGAGCGCCTTCGGGGATGACGATGTTCTCGAGCTGCAGGATGTTCGGGGTTCCGAGGGAAAGTGCGCCATAGAGGACCTGGGCGTTCGCCTCGACCGCGACGGCCACCTTGAAGGCGCCGGCAGCATCATCGCCGACGGAGATCATGCCGTGGTTGCCCCAGACGACCGCGTTCGTGTCGTCGCCCATCAGAGCTGCGCTCAGTTCGCCGAAGTCCGTGTTGGTGGAGAACTCGAATGGCATGATCCGCACGGCACCCTTGGCATAGAGCACCATGTTCAGAAGCACAGGGTCGATGGTCTTGCCGACGGCGCCGAACATGTTTGCGTACGGCGATTCGGTGTGCACGATCGCGTTGATATCGGGGCGGCGACGGTAGTGCGCAAGGTGTACATCCGTTTCGGTGGAAGGGAAGAGGTCGCCCTCGATGACGACCCCGTCATAGCCGACGACGACCATCTGGTCGATGGTCAGCACGTCATAGCGGATGCCGGACGGCGTGATCACAATTGCCTCATGTTCCGGCAACCGAATGGAGATATTGCCCTGGGTGTTGAAGTTCAGCCCGGTGCGGACCGACTCGCGGCACCAGTAGAGAATTTCTTCGCGAAGCTCGTTGCTTGCCCTGCTCATGGAGTCCTTGTCCTCTCGGACCGGAGAAGGGGGGGTAACCCATCGCTTCCGCGGCCTCAACTTGATTATTGAATCGTTTCAACACTCCTGAGTGTATTGCCCGATTCCGACACTCGTCAACTCGAGTCGGAAGCTCGCGCATATGTCGACTTGAGGATCGTGGTTAGCGAGGCTTACGATCGTGCCGTAGTCTGCTAGTGCATCCATTGAATCGATTCAATTTATGGTCCGGATGCGGCGCTACCGGCGCCATCGCATCGCGTCCTCGTTGGTGAGGCACGAGCCTCTGCATCAATGACGACAGCAAAGGAGGACCCCTGTGGTCCGAATGGGAAACAAGAGCACAACTGGAATGAAAGCCACAATCTCCGTGGCCATGTCCAATTACATCGAGGCGGGTTCGATCATCGCGATCGCCACGAGTCTGTCCTTGTGGCAGAAGGAATTCGGGATTGACGACTTCGCGGTTGGGCTTCTCGCGGCGCTTAGCGCCAACGCCTTCGGGGCCGCCGCGGGAGCGTTAATTGGTGGCCCACTCTGTGACAAGTACGGTCGCAAGTTCATCTACACGTATGACTTGATCCTGTACATGATCGGCGTGGCGATAGCGGTGTTCGCAGGAAGCTATTGGATGCTACTGATTGCCTTCATCATCACCGGCATCGCCGTCGGAGCCGGCGTTCCGGCGTCGTGGACCTATCTCTCCGAACAGGCTCCGGCCGGAGAGCGGGCCAAACACGTAGGCGCGGCCCAATTGGCCTGGTCGTGTGGGCCGTTGATCGGCTTTCTCCTTGCTGTGCTCGTCGAACCTCTCGGGCTGTTCGGCAGCCGACTCATCTTCGCGCAACTGTTCATTGTCGCCTTCGTCACTTGGTATATGCGGCAGGGACTTCCAGAAACGGCCATTTGGAAGGAGTCGAATGCCAACGCCACCTCGACCAACGTGTTCCACGGGGTCAAAGAGCTGTTCAGTAAGAAGGCGAACATCACCGCAATCTTTTTCCTCATCGGCGTCTATTCGTTCTGGAACATCGTGGCAGGTCAGGCCGGCATCTTCATGCCCCGCGTCTACGCGGCGGCGGGGGTGGAGAGCGCCACAGAGCAATATCTTTTGCAGGCGCTCGTCTGGGGCCTCACCGTGGCGACAACCTACTTCGGTTTCATGCGTCTAGCCGACAAGTACAATCGTCGGAACCTCTACATTCTCGGTTCCGTTCTCGGGATCGCGGCGTGGGCCGTGTTGGTCTTCGCTGAACCGACGATGCCTGCGCTGCTCTCCTTCGCAGTGCTCTGGGGTGTTGCCGCCGGGATTGGCGCCCAGGCCTTCTACGGCCTGTGGGCCAGCGAACTGTTCGCTACGCCGTACCGCGCGAGTGCCCAGGGCATCTTGTTTTTTGTCGCCCGGATCATGGTCGGCCTGCTCAGCATGGTGTTCCCAATCCTGCTTACCTCGATTGGGCTGTCGTGGCTTGGGCTCATTCTGATCGGATTCTTAATGGTATCTCTGGTGGTTGGTGCCGCGTGGGCGCCGCGCACGCAGGGCAAGACGCTCCAGCAGATCGAAGCCGAGCGTTACCCGGAAGACGCCGAAATTGCGGTCGAACCGATCGCAATGAACATGCATTTCTAGCCGACAATAGGTGAGCGAGCCCGTCGGGTACCGAAAGGTTTTCGACGGGCTCGTCGCATTCTGCCGAAGGGTGACTGGGGTGCACTAACGATGGCGCGGGCAGCTGGTTCAGGGGTCAGCCCCCGGTGGACTCCCGCACCACGAGCTCGGGCTGGAACTCGATCTGTTCGTGATCGAAGGCCTCCCCGTCCGCCGCTTCGCGCAAAAGCAGGTCAACCGCCGTGTACCCCATCAGTGCGCTCGGCTGGCGGATCGACGACAGCGGCACCACGGCCGCAGAGGCGAACGCGATGTCGTCGTAGCCGATCAAGGCCACGTCTCTGGGAACCTGTACATCGCCGAGCATGCTGAAGGCCTGCGGCACTCCAATGGCGAGCAAATCGTTCGCAGCGAACACGGCGTCCGGCCGATCAGCAGGATTCCTTGCACGCAATTGTTCGCCGACAGCTCGCCCCTGCAGGACTGACAGGGAATCCGTGTCTATGGACTCAAGAGTCGCTCCAGTATGTTCCGCAATCGCTTTGCGCGCGCCTGCGAGCCGGTCGGCGACCTGGCGGAGGGCGTGCGGGCCGCCTACGAATGCGATGCGGGTGCGCCCAGTCGACGTCAGGTGACTCACGGCAAGGTATCCACCAGCAACATCGTCGACGGCCACGGACGAAAAGTTTTGATCGTCTGTTTGACGGTCGACAAGAACGGTGGGAGTTCTTCTGGCTCGCAGGCCGGCCAGCCGCCCCCTACGTCTCCGAGCGGAGAAATGAGCACGCCGAGCACACGTTGTTCCTCAAATAGGTCCAAGTAGGCACTTTCGCGGTCAATATTCTCGTCGCTGTTGCCAAGGAGTACGGCTAGGCCCTGTTCGGCGGCCCGTTCCTCGGCGCCGCGCGCGGCGTCCGAAAAAAACGGATTGGCCACGTCGAGCACGACGAGGCCTATGCTGCGGCCTGCCCGCAGTTGCCGAGCGGCGTCATTTCGCACGAAGCCAAGTTTCGTGATGGCAGCCTGCACGCGTTTGACGGTTCCGGCCGACACTTTGCCTGGGCTGTTCAGGACATTTGAGACCGTACCCACTGAGACGCCCGCGCTGGCGGCCACGTCGCGAACACCGATCACTGCCACTGTCACACTCTTTCGCGGGGATTTATAGCGCTACTGCACCATCAAGAGCTTAAAACATTCACTGGAGTGCACCGGAAACTGGCGCAGCCGGGAGTTTTGGGACCGGACACCAGCACGGCCGGGAATTTTCCGACCATTGTCCAACCATTCAACCCCCGTCGCCGATTTGTCTTCGACAACCTGCGGCTTGCAGCGTAAGGGCGCCAAGTGGATAATTGAATCGATTCATATTTTGAACATAAAAGCAAACATAAAAGCAAGGACCCTCAATGTCGAGCACGAGCGCTCACGCCCAGCACCGCGTGTGTTTCCAACTCCAGGTGAAGCCAGAATTGATCCCCGAGTATCGCCGCCGCCACGCTGCGGTCTGGCCCGACATGCTTCGTGCACTGAAGTCCACTGGATGGAACAGATACTCGATCTTTCTGCGCCCGGATGGGCTACTGATTGGCTACTTCGAAACCGAGAGCTTGGCGGCTTCTCAGTCCGGAATGGCGGCGATCGAGGTCAACGCCCGCTGGCAGGCTGAAATGGGCGCCTTCTTCGTCGCACTCGACGGCGCGCCAGACACCGGTTTCGTGCAGCTGGAGGAAGTTTTTAATCTGGCTGCCCAACTTGATTGCCTCGCAGCAAGTTCCGTAGCCTGAAAAACGGGAATCACAGTGTGATCGATCAGCGGCGGAATCGCGGACCTCGCCGACTTAGCCCGGCGTGACCGGCTGCAACAGCGTGTGCTCGAGGTCGGCAGCCTCGCCGTATCGAACCTTGGCATGCTCGGAGTCGACGAGTTCTCCGCCAGCCTGAATCCGCCTCAGTTCGGAACTCAGGAATTATCCGCGGGGTTTCCGATTTCGTGGGGATCTCTTGCCGTGAACACTCGAGGAGCACTCTGGCAATGGGCTTGATCTCGCGGAAACACTGAGCCCTTCGCATTCGGACTCGACGCGTGCCTGTCTATTCACCGATTATTGCGTCGAGACGGGCCTGAGCGGGCAGAGGTACCAGGAAAGAATCAGGCCACTTATTACACGGAGCTCCAAGTCACGCCGAAGTTTGACGTAGTTTTGCGCTGTTGGTCCAACAGGTCGAATCGGGTCGAACATAACGTGGTGTCGCGGTTTCGATTCCCGCTCCCGCTACACGTAAAGGCCCTTTGATCAAGAGTTATGCCGGTCACGGGGCCTTTTTTCTGCCTGCCACCACCCGGCTCTGATTTAAACGCCGGGCTCCGCGGAGGAACGTCCGTGCACCGGGAGCAGGGGCGGTCCAGTACGAACCTGGTGAAGTGCGTTCCTTCTGGATTCCTGAAATGACCCCGACGCAGATGCGTTCTTTCACCCACGCTCCCGCACGCCCCGACAACTGGACGCGCTTGGGTACGTCGTCTTTGCCCACGTGTTGGACGAATCCATTGCGACGTCCAAGACTGAGGCATCGAATGAAGAAACCGATGGACAGTGCGGTGGGTGGCTGGCAGCGCAGGTAGGCCAACGCGGTGACTGCGGCATGGCCGCCCATCGGAGCAGCCACGGCGCAGCCCATACGAAGATGCTTCCCCGCGTCGCCGTGCACGCTAACGGAGTCGCCGGCTCCGATGATGTTGGGATACGCCTGGTGCTGAAGGGTTTCCGTGACCAGCAGCCTCCCCGCGGCATCCACCGCCAAAGCGCTCGCTCGTGCAAGCGCCGGCACAGTGAAGGACCCGGTCCAGATCGTCAGGTCGCTTCGAATCCTCCGCCCGCCTTCAAGCTCCACGAAGTTCATGTCCACGTGGACAACGCGCTCGTTCTCGACGACCTGGACGTTGAGGAACGCCAAGGTGCTCTTGACGTACTTCCGGCCTCGCTGCGGCAGCGAACTCAGCAACAGTCCCGCTGACACAAGCACGATGTCCATCTGAGGGTTCTCTTCCGCAAGTTCCGATGCCATTTCCACTCCAGTGGCCCCACCGCCGACGACAACGATCCGATTGCCCGGTACAAGTCTCCGCACCGCTGCGCCCGCCATGAGGGCTTCGTCGTGGGTTCCCACCGAATGGGAGGAGGCGCCTCCCGGAATCGACGGCGGAGCGCCGCTGCCGACGGCGTAAATCAGTACGTCGTACGGCAGTTCGATTGGCCCCTTCGCTGCGTCGATCACAATGCCGTTCCGTTCCGGCAGGATTCGGGTGACTTCACCCACGATGACGGTGACGTCAGGGTGGAGGACGTGGTCCAGAGGGATGGTGGCGGCATCCGTCGTTCCCGCCGCCAGTTGGTGAAGTCGGATCCGGTCGATGAAAACCGCCCGCGGATTGACCATCACGATGCTCATACTGAGGCGTTCAGTTTCTGTGAGCGATGCTTGCAGGCGGTTGGCGGCCAACACGCCGGCATACCCGGCTCCGACAATGGCAACGGTTCTGGTGGTATTCATGTCGACCTGGCTTGTCCCGGCCCTCACCGCGCGGCTGTGGAGACCGGAGCGGTGGGAGGGGCGAGGATGCTCGCCGGCCGGAAGCCCTTGGCGATGAGCCACGCGGCGAGAGACAACTCCCACGCGAATACCGGGAGCGCTACGAGGAGGCCGAGGGTGGAGAACTGGCCATAGAGTCCGAGCATCACGGCGATCGCGGAGAAGCTGACCAGCGGCCCACCGACCAACCCGAGCACGGCAATGCCACGGGGCACCAGGCGGGACGCGTACATGAGCGAAGCGAGGAGCAGTGAAGCGGCACCGAGGGCGAAGTTCGGTCCGACCAGGTACGTCCAGTCGCGCAGGGCCACAAGCGTGGAACCGATTGTGGCCAGTGTGGCCGGGTCGGCGTCTCCGGTTCCAACGAACTGCTGGCGAAGCGAGACGATCGTCAGCAGGCTCAGGGTTCCGACGAGGATGACCGCTGCCTCCAGCACGCGAGCGGCGACGAACGCCAGCGCCAACCCCTCGTGTTGCCTCTTCAGGATCGGGTACAGCGTGACGGCGGTCCCGACGGCAGCAATCACCAAAAGCAGTTCCAAAAGCAGGCCGAGGAGGACAGGGCCATCCGGGCCGCCGCCGGTGATGTAGTCGCCGACGTTTCGGATCGGACTGTAGAGCATGGCCCCTGCAATGGCCCCTACTTCGGTGAGGAGGAAGAACACGCCGGCGACGACGGCGGTCGGTCTGTATAACTTCATGATTTTCCCTTCGATTCGGGGTGTGCCGCACACAGTCGGAATGAGGTGTACGACGTATGCCTTTTGTTGGAAGTGTAAAGTGTACTTCGTACACTTATCAATGAGTGATCTTGGGCGGCATGGAAGAGTATCAATGGGCCAGAAAACGGAAGTACCGAGGCGTGCGCGGTTGAACCGCGAGCGAGTTCTCGAGGCGGCAGTCACCCTTGCGGATGAGATCGGCATCGACGCGTTGAGCATGCGCCGACTCGCACAGGAGGTGGGCGTCGTGCCCATGGCGCTGTACAAACACGTCGCCGACAAGGAGGACCTGCTCGACGGAATGGTCGAGGTCATCATCCGAGAGATCGACCCTCCCGTTCTCGACTCCTGCTGGCGAGACGCCATCCGGCACCGTGTCTTGTCCGCGAGAAGCGCGCTCCACCATCACCGCTGGGCACGTCAGGCAATCGAGTCGCGGAGTAAACCGACCCCCTCCGTGTTGGAATACCAGGACTCGTTCGCGGGAATCTTCCTGGCGGGCGGGTTCACACCCGACCTGGCCCACCACGTGATGCACGCCCTCGGTGGTCGAATGTGGGGATTCACACAGGAGCTGTTCGGAGGTTCAGGCAATCCGAAGGGCAATGCCCAACCGCCGGCGAGCCCCGACGCCCAGGCTGAGATGTTCGCACACATGGCAAGGCTCTACCCGAACATCGTGACGATCGCCACAGCGACACCGCATGACGACGACTCCGTTGTCGGACGCGGCTGCGATGACCAATACGAGTTCGAGTTCGCGCTCGATCTGCTCCTGGACGGATTCGAGCGGCTTCATCGGCGGAGATGGACGTCCGAGCGATAGCTCGTCGATGTGAGTCACGCTGCCCCGGGCCCAGCCCCGGTTGCGGTTCACCCGCCCGGCTCAGTTCTGGACTCCGGAATCGGCAGGCTAGCGCAGAGGCCTCGTCACCGGGTGCCCGTGGATGGACAACGGGCCCCGGGACGAAACGAGCTGGGCGAGCCCGCCTGCTGACTTTGGTAGTGCCAGACAGAACGCGACCCGCCACGGATCACACGGACTCTCATACCTCAGACGGAACGGGACGATCTTTTGTCACGCCGCTAGGCAAAGAATCGCCGAACAACCCAGCCTCCGGCGGGGCCTCGGTCGATTCCCCTCCCCGTTCACTTCGGTCGACCGATGCCCGCGTCAGTCCCGGCTGCGGGTCGGACTGGAGGTCGGCGATCAGCAGTTCCTGGATCGTCTCCCGCAACCGCAGGTCGAGCCGGCCGGCCCAGCCGAAGTCGACCAGGGCGGCCAAGCCGTCCGCCCGGTGCACCTGGCCGATCCTCACGAAGGCGCCGAAGACCTCTTCCAGCGCCGCCCGCCGGCCGAAGTGGGGGACGATTCGGGTTCCAGCATGCCCAGTCAGGATGGAAGTCGGGTGCGAACCGGGTTGCCCGGCAGATTTCGGCCGGGTTCGGCGACGCGGCACGGGATCGCGGGTAGGCACTTTCTCTGCTGTTTCCAAGGTCGCCGACGTTGCGGATGCGCGCTCCCGGAGCCTCAATGATCGGTAGTCATTTCCTTCTACCGCGCGGCGCTGAGGGGGTCGATACCGTGGTCAAAATTCCCCTGGCGATGCTCGTCGCCGTGTTCGGACTGATGCAGACCCCCGCCGGCCTGTGGCCGTGCCTGCTGGTCCCCATCTGGTTGGTGTGGGAGATTCCCGCCATGGTCAGGCGGCTGCAGTTCACCCGCGATGTGCAGCGCGACTGGGAGCAGCTGGTCGAGCAGTGAGGCTGCGGCTCCAGCGCCCGTTGGGGGTCCGCTGGAAGACCTCTGCGACGCCGACCAGGGCGGTGGATCGGATTCGTGCGCCGGAGTGGTCATTCCGTGCGGGAGCCGGCCACCGCACCCAGTTGGCCCAGCACCCGGCGCACCGAGGCCCGCAGCAGCGTCTCGGGGCGGCTGAGAACGTCGATCTGGCGGCCGACCCGCAGGTCGTCGATCGGCAACAACACCAGGCCGGCCCCCGGCGCCGGCGCCATCGTGTACCGCGGCAGCAGCGCGATCGCGGACCCCGAAGCGACCACGGAGGCGGCCACGAAGAACTCATTGATGCGGTGCTCGATCCGTAGCGGGTGCCCGGCGCTCGCCGCGACGACATTCACCGCCTCCGCGAGCGGGAAGCCCGGGTGCCCGGCGATCCAGGGCTCGTTGGCGATGTCGGCGACCGAAACCGAGGACCGCCCGGCCAACGGATGTCCGACATGCAGCGCCACATCCAGCGGTTCGTAGAGCAGTGGGGTGACGGTGACCCGTTCCGGCCAGAGGGGATCGTGCGGCAGGCGGTGGGCGATGACGAGGTCGTAGTCGGCAACCAGTGCCGGGAAATCCTGCCGGGCGACATCTTCGTCGCCGCAGCGGAGCGGCGGTCCGGCGGGACCGGACAGTCGAGAGATCAGGGGCCCGAACCAGGCCAGCCCGGCACTGTGGAACGCCGACAGGCTTACCGGCGCGGCCGGCTCCTCGTGGAAATGTGCCACCGACTGCTCGGCGGCGGCCATCGCCGTGGACACGCCGGCGGCGGCGGTGGCGAGAGCCGTGCCGGCGGGTGTCAGCACAAGGCTGCGCCCACGTCGTTCGGTCAGCGCCACGCCCGTGCTGCGCTGCAGCGCGGACAGCTGCTGCGACACCGCCGAGGACGAAACGAACAGCGCGCGGGCTACGGCGGCGACGCTGCCGCGCTCGCCGAGTTCCCGCAGGATAAAGAGCTGATGCAGATCCATAAGTAAACACTAAAGTGTTGGTTCAGAATTGGCCATCTAGACTTAACGGATGCCGCCCGGCAGCATTGGCCCATGACCTTCCTCCTGCGGCTCGGACGCTACCGCATCGACGCCGTGCTGCTGCTCGTCGCGCTGGTCTGGGGTGGCAGCTACCTCGCCGCCAAGATACTCACCGAGCAGGCGAGTGTGGGTGCCGTGCTGTCGCTGCGCTTCCTGGTGGCCGCGCTGGCCCTGCTGCTGATCTGGGCGCTGAGTCGGCCGCGGCGGCCGACCCGCACCGAGCTGGCCGTGGGCGGGTTGCTCGGGCTCACGCAGGCGGCGATCCTCTGGCTGGAGACGGCCGGTGTGGCCGTGACCTCGGCCACGAACGCGGGCCTGATCATCAGCCTGACGATCATCCTCACCCCGATCCTCGAGTCGGTCGCGGCGCGCAACTGGCTGCCACGCTCGTTCTTCGTGGCCGCGGTTCTCGCGGTCGTCGGGGTGGCGCTGCTCGTGTCCGGCAACGGTTTCCGCACCCCGAACCCGGGCGATCTACTCATGCTCGCGGCGGCCCTCGTTCGCGCCCTGCACGTCACCATGGTCGGCCGACTCACCCGCGCCGACTCCGCCGGCCGTCGGCCCGGCACGCTTACGATCACGCTGGTGCAGGCCGCCGTGGGGGCCCTGGTGTTCACCGCGGCGGATGCGCCGGGCACGCTGCAGGCGATCGGCGCCTTCGGCCCAGCCGCCTGGCTCGGAGTGCTCTACCTCGGGCTGGCCTGCAGCGTTTTCGCGTTCCTGGCCCAGACCTGGGCCATCCGGCACACCTCCGCCGCGCGCGCCAGCCTGCTGATGGGCACCGAGCCGGTCTGGGCGGTGCTCGTCGGGGTGAGCCTTGGCAGTGAGAGCCTCGGCCTGGTGGCGGTGCTCGGGGCCGGGCTGATCATCGTCGGCACCTCCTGGGGGCAACGGGTGGAGCAGGGGCACCGGCTGCGCGCGGTGCCGGGGGTGCCCGCGGTGCCGGCCGTGCCTGCGGTACCGTCGCCGCCGCATCCGTCGCCCGCCCGCGTGGGCTGAAGCCGGTCCGCCCGCGGTTCGGCGAGCCCGGGTCCGCCGGGTCCTGAACGAATTCGACGGAGATTTTGCCCGAAACGGTGCCAAACGCTCTGAAAAACCGTTCTCAGCAGAAAATCTCCGTCGAGTTGGTTCGACACTATCCGCGGCCCTCCTGACGGAAGACGGCGGCGGCGACCACCAGGTCCTGCCAGGACATGCCCGAGCTCGTGAACACGCGGGGACGGGTGTGGTCGACGGCGACCGTGCCGGTCAGGATGTCCCGCATCGGCACCAGGGAGCCGGCCTCGATCACGCCCTCCCGGAGCGGGATCAGCACGTCGCCGCCCTCCCGCAGCGCGACCTGCCGGTCTTCGACGACGACCTGCCCACGCCCGATCAGCGTGCTGGAAATTTCGCGGGCGTCGGGCTCGTGCGACCCGACCGCCACCGTGCAGGAGTCCCGCGGGACCAGGGATCCGTCGAACAGCGGAGTGCGAGCGGTGGTGGCGCAGACGATGAGCTGCGCGTCGCGCACGGCGTCGGGGGTACCGATCTGCGCGGGCTGCCCGGCGGCCCGCACCCGCTCAGCAAGCGCCTCGGCGCGGCCCGGGTGCCGGCCGACCACTGTGACCCGTCCTACGTCACGGATGGCCCGCATCGCCTCGACATGGCCCTCCGCCTGGGGTCCCGCGCCGAACACAACGAGGTGCTCCACCTCGGCGGGCGCAATCAGGTCGGCGACGGCGGCCGACACCGCCGGGGTGCGCAGGGTCGTCAGCGCGATGCCGTCGAGCAGGGCGACGGGGCTGAGCGTGGCGGCATCCATCAGCAGGTAGACGCCCTGGATGCGTGGACGGCCGAGCTGCAGGTTGCCCGGTGCGACGGTGGCGACTTTGACGCCCACGTACTCCGCTGACCGGGACGGCATGAGCAGCAGCTGGCCGCGGTCGAGGGGCAGGATGCTGCGGGAGAAATCGTGCGCCGGGTCGAGCCCGGCGCGCACGGCGGCCTGCAGGGCACGCGCCGCAGCACCGAACCCGACGCGGGCGAAGATCTCGTCGGCGGAGATCCACGGGGGCTGCGCTCCCGGAGGGGGCGGCGCGATCAACGGGGTCGGTGCGTCGAAGGCCATGCTCCGACTGTACCTGACGTGCTGTAAAAGCTGATCCGGTGCTATTTGTGGTGTGGGGGCAGGTCACCCCGATGATGTCCTGCCCCCGACTAGGGTGCTTCGCTCCGGTCTCATTCGGACCCTGCAATCAGGGACTAAGGACCGGTGTTCGGGGAGCAACCCTGCCTATGGATGATCCTACGGCCGGGCCTCACCCGGCGGAAGGGGCTGGACAAACGCGGCCGAGTCTGGTTAGGCCGGCCGGTGCGGCCGGCGTGGGGTGCCCGCCCCGAACGAATTCGACGGAGATTCTGGCAAAATCGCCTCTCACGCGGCCGAAAAGGCGGTTCTGCACGAGAATCTCCGTCGAATTCGTTCGAGATTGACGGGGACTCACGCACCTAGGCTTGGTGCCACACGGTTGGTGGCAGGTATAAGGGAGAGACCGCATGACGGAGCAGAACCTGACGGAGCAGAGCCGCGTGGTCGTGGTCGGCGACGCCCTCATCGACGAGATGCTGAGTCCCGGTTCACGCCTGGAGTTCCCCGGCGGCGCCGCCCTCAACGTGGCCGTCGGCCTGGCCGTGCTCGGTGTGCCGACCACCCTGATCGCCATGGTCGGGGACGACGCCGACGGCGCCCGGCTGCGCGAGTTCCTCGCCGCCCACGACGTGACCCTGGTCGCCACTCCCGGCCCGTTCGGCAGCTCCCGCGCCACCTCCGACCGCACCGACGGCGAGCCCAGCTATGCCTTCAACGAGGCCGCGAAGAAGCGCCGCATCGAGTTCGGTCCGGCCGAGCGCGCGGCCCTCGACGACGCCCGCCTCGTGGTCGTGAGCTGCTTCCCCTTCGACGACACTGCCCAGACGGATGCCTTCATCGCCGCGGTCGCGGAGCCGGAACGCCGCCTCGTGATCGACCCGAACCCCCGAGCGGGCATGCTCGCCGACGGCGACCTGTTCGCGGCGAACTTCAAACGAATCGCGGCCCGGAGCCTCCTCACGAAGGTCGGGGACGAGGATGCCGAGCTGCTCTACAGCAGCACCCTCGAGGAACTGCGGGAGCGGCTGCTGGCCGGCGGCACGCGGACGGTGCTGGCCACGGCCGGGCGCGCGGGGGCATCCGTCGCCAGTGCCGATCTGCTGGTCAGCGAGCCGATCGCCGTGCTCCCCGGGGCCGTCGTCGACACCATGGGAGCCGGCGACGCCACCCTCGCCTCGTCCGTGCAGACCATGCTGACGCGTGGCGTGCCCACGGATGCCGCGGGCTGGCAGGCCCTGCTGGTCGCCGCCATGCGGATCGCGGCGGCCACCTGCCGGCAGGAGGGTGCCCTGCTGCGTGTGCCGGCCGCCGGTCAGTGAGAGACGGCGCTGGCAGGCCCGGACGGACGGCACCGGCCCGCTAAACGACTCGCCGGCTAGACGGCGCCGGCCGGCTTGACCGCCCGCACGATGGCCCCGTGCATCCCGTCGGTCACCTCGTGGGTCAGGGTGACGCTCACCTGCTCGAAGCCCGCTGCGGCGAGCAGGGTCTCGTACTCCGCGATCGAGAGGGCGCCGGCGATGCAGCCCACGTGGGAGCCGCGCTCGGCCCGTTGGGCGGGCGCGAGGTGGTTCTCGGCCACGACGTCGGACACGCCGACGCGCCCGCCGGGCCGCAACACGCGGAACATCTCTCCAATCACGGCGGGTTTGTCGGTCGACAGGTTGATCACGCAGTTGGAAATGACGACGTCGATGCTGCCGGAGCCCAGCGGGATCTCCTCGATCGTGCCCTTCAAGAACTCGACGTTCTGTGCCTGGGCTGCGGCCGCATTATGCCGGGCGAGGTCGAGCATCTCGTCGGTCATGTCGAGGCCGTAGGCGAACCCAGTGGGACCGACCCGGCGGGCGGAGAGGAGGACGTCGATGCCACCGCCCGAGCCGAGGTCGAGCACGGTTTCGCCCGCCTGCAGGTCGGCGACCGCGGTGGGGTTGCCGCAGCCGAGGCTCGCCAGCAGTGCGGCGCCCGGCAGGTCAGCGGTCGTCGCGTCGTCGTAGAGCGCCGAGCCGAAGACGAGGCTCTCGTCGATGGCGACCGGCGCGCAGCAGGCGGCAGCATCCATGGACGAAGGGGTTTCGGCGGCGGTGTCGCCGGTACCGCAGCAGGAGGTTGCCCTGGCAGCCGTGCCCGGGGCAGCCGCTGCGTCGGCGCCGCAGCAGCTCGCGGCGGCAGGCACGGCGGCGAGCAGCGACCGGCGCCCCTCGTTCGTGACCGAGAGGGCCACGCTCGCATAGCGGGCGCGCACCTCGTCGCGCACCGGGTTGTTGTTCTCGCTCATGTCGTTCTCCCTCGACTGAAACCTGCACGGTCCTGCATATATTGATGACTATCGATGCAATCTACCGCCGAGCACCGATTCCCGTCAATCCATGTTGGGGCGCGGTCAGCCGACGTCGACGGGCTCCAGGGCGGGGCGCTTGGGCGGGCGGCCGTCGCCGGAGGAGCGTCCGGTCAGCCGGCGCCCGATCCATGGCAGCACGAACTCCCGGTAGTAGGCGGCCGTGCCCTGAACCTGCTCGTCGGCCGCGGCGGGCGCATCCAGCCACTCCACCGGAACCGGAACCCCCAGCTCGGCCAGCACATTGGTGGCCACCCGGGTGTGCCCGAGGGCGTTGAGGTGCAGCTTGTCGACCGACCAGAACCGCTTGTGCTCCAGTTCGGAGTCGGCCCAGTTGTCTACGAGGGTGACGCCCTGCCGGTCGAAGGCCGCGCGTGCAGCATCCGCCAGCTGGTCCCCGCGCCGCCGCATCAGGTTGCCGAGCGGCAGATGATGCGAGGGATTGCCCCCGCTGAGCACGAGCACGTGCACACCCTGCTCCTCGGCCCGGTCGACGACCTGCCGCATCAGGTCGACCACGTAGGGGATCTCGACCCGCGGGCGCATCACGTCGTTGCCGCCGCCGCAGATGCTGAGCAGGTCGGGGCCGAGCGCGAGCGCGGGCTCGAGTTGCTCGTCCACGATCGGTCCGAGCAGGCGGCCGCGCACGGCGAGGTTCGCGTAGGAGACCGGGTGAGCGGATGCCGCGGCGAGCCCGAGCGCGACCAGGTCGGCCCAGCCACGCACCTGGCCGCCCGGCAAGTTGTCTCCGACGCCTTCGGTGAAGCTGTCGCCCATGGCCACGAAGCGATGGAACATCCGGACCCCCCGTCTCGGTACTGTGTGTGCTCGGTGCTGTGTGTCCCGGTGCCGGGCTCGGCTACTCGCTCGGGTGGGTGTGCCGCGTTCCGTGGGTCTGTTCGATGCCCTGGCCCTGCTCGACCGTGAGGTTGCACCGCTCGTTGAGCACGTCGCGGGCCTGCTGGGCCGCGCGGCGCACCTCTTTGTCGGGGTCGCGCAGACGCTGCACGATGGTGGCGAGGTGGTCGGCGGTGCCCTGGGCGGCCAGCGCGTGCAGGGCCGCGGCGCGCACGCGCGGAACCTCGTCGGTGGTCAAACGCACCAGCTTGGGCGCAACCGCGAGGCCGCGCAGCAGCACGACCTTGGCGCACATCTCGCGCACCCGCCAAGCCTGGTTGTTCATGCCGACGACGACGTACGGCGCGGCCGTCTCGCCCCAAACATAGAGCAGCGCGCGGGCGCCCCACAGCTCGGGCCAGTAGAGGGCCGGGGCACCTTCGAGGATGCCCAGGGCGTGGCGTCCGCCGGCGTAGAGCAGGAAGTCCTTGCCGGCGTTCTT
The DNA here is from genome assembly GCF_004564305.1 of Cryobacterium sp. TMT3-29-2. Lineage (NCBI taxonomy): Bacteria > Bacillati > Actinomycetota > Actinomycetes > Micrococcales > Microbacteriaceae > Cryobacterium > Cryobacterium sp. TMT3-29-2. The sequence continues at coordinate 4,292 of NZ_SOGK01000028.1, read as the reverse complement.
GGCGCGCAGCAGCGCGACGGAGTTGTCGATGACGACCTGTTCGCCATAATGCGCGACGGCCGCATGGATGCGCTCGGCCGTGGGCAGGTCGATGGGAAGGTCGGGGTGTGGCTCTAATTTGTTAGGCATGACAGGTCTACGGTAGCAAGCGGGCGTGTCGCTGGCCAATGCCGCAGATCAGGGGAGGCCCTCCGGCACGGCGAACGTGCGCTCGAACCCGGTCGCGTTCTCGTAGATCCCGTAATTGCCGATCTCCCGGTAGCCGAGGCGCCGGTACAGCGCGAGCGCCTCCGGCTGCGCGTGGCCCGTCTCCAGGCGCAGGCGCCAGTAGCCGAGTTGCTGCGCCACCTCCTCGAGGGCGGCGAGCAGAGCCACGGCGTGGCCCTGCCGGCGGTAGGCCGGGTTGGTCCACATCCGTTTCACCTCGCCGGTCGTCTCACTCAGGCGACGGATGCCGCCACCCGCCACCGTCACGCCCCCATCGAGCAGCACGAGGAACACGCCGCTCGGCGGGGCGAAGGCATCCGCCGAAACGTCGTGCACGGAGTCGCCGTCGCCGTACCGCTCGTCATACTCCCGCGCCAGGTCAGTCAGGAGCGGGACCACCTCAGGGTCACCCAGACGCACGCGCTTGATCTTCACATCAGCCAGTCTGCCCGATGGCGCCGTCCCCGGCCGAGGCCGGTAAACTCGCCCTGTGACTGTCAACCCCGAACTGCAAGGGCGGGTCTTCCCGCCCGTCGCCCCCTATCTCGTCGGCCGGGAGAAGGTGCGCGAGTTCTCCCGCGCGGTCTTCGCCACGAGCCCGATCAACCTCGACCCGGAGGCCGCGCGCGCCGCGGGCTACGCCGACGTCGTCGCCCCGCCCACGTTCGCCGTGGTCGTGCAGGAGGCCACCCTGGCGCAGCTTCTGGCCGAACCGGATGCCGGCATCGACTTCACCCGCGTCGTGCACGGCGACCAGCGGTTCACATTCAGCCGCCCGATCGTGGCCGGCGACGAGCTCACCGCCACGCTGTCCGTCGCGAGCGTGAAGAGCCTCGGCGGCCACTCCATGGTGACGGCCGTGTCGACCATCGTCGACGCCGCCGGCGCGCACGTCGTGACCGCGACCTCCACCCTCGTCGTCAGGGGAGACGAATGACCATCATCGCTACGCCCCGCCTCGCCGACCTGTCCGTCGGAGACGTCATCGCCGAAGGCACGTTCCCGCTCACGCGCGACTCCCTCGTGCACTACGCCGGCGCATCCGGAGACTTCAACCCCATCCACTACCGCGACGACGTGGCCGTGTCGGTGGGACTGCCCGGCGTGCTCGCGCACGGCATGCTGACCATGGGCTTCGCCGTGCAGCCGGTCGTCGACTGGGCCGGTGACCCCGGCCGCATCGTCGACTACCAGGTGCGGTTCACCCGCCCCGTGCTGGTGCCGGCCGCGGGTGTCGCAGTCGTGACCGTGGTCGCCAAGGTCGGCGCCATCGACACGGATGCCGGCGTCGCCCGCATCGACCTCACCGTCTCGTCGGGCGAGGTGACTGTGCTCGGCAAGGCGCAGGCACGCGTGCGGCTGGTCTGAACGGTTCTCCGATGACGAGCCCCGTTTCCTCTGTTTCTGCCGCTTCTGCTGCGCCGACGTTCGCCGAGTTGACCACGATGGGCGTGGGCGGCCCCGCCGCCCGGATGGTGTCCCCGGCCACCGAGCAGGACCTGGTGGACCAGACGCTGGAGGTATGGGCCTCGGGCGACGAGTGGCTGTTGCTCGGTGGGGGCTCCAACACGATCGTGGCCGACGCGGGCTTCGACGGCACGGTGATCCGGGTGCTGACCCGCGGGATGAGCATCGTCTCGCCGTCGTCCTCTGACCCGTCCGACTCGTCCTCGCTGGTGCTGCGGGTGCAGGCCGGCGAGCCCTGGGACGAGCTGGTGGCCTACACCGTGGCGAAGGGTTGGTCCGGCATCGAGGCACTGTCCGGCATCCCCGGGTCGACCGGGGCCACCCCGGTGCAGAACATCGGTGCCTACGGCCAGGAACTCGGCAACAGTCTTGCGGCCATCGACTTCCTCGATCACGAGCGCGGCGAACGGCGACGGATGGCGGCCGGCGAACTCGAACTGGGCTACCGCACCTCCGCTCTGAAACAGGGGCTCCGCGGGCTGGTGATCGCGGTCGAACTGAACCTGCACGACACGCGCGCCGAGGCATCCGTTCTCGGCGGCGCCCTCAGCCGGCCGGTGGCCTACCCGCAGCTCGCGACCGCCCTCGGCGTGCAACTCGGCGACCGGGTGCCGCTCGCGCAGCTGCGCGGCGCCGTGCTGGCCCTGCGCGCCGCGAAGGGCATGGTGCTCGACCCGGACGACACCGACACCCGCAGCGCCGGGTCCTTCTTCACCAATCCGATCGTGTCGCTGGCGTTCTCGCGCACCCTGCCGGACGCCGTGCCGCGATGGCCGCTCGGCGATCAAGAGCTGCCCGATCGGGTGATCCCGCTGGACGAATACGCCGGCGTCGGGCCGATCCCCGGGGAACGGCCCGTTCCGCTCGTGAAGCTGAGCGCCGCCTGGCTGATCGAGCACTCGGGGATACCCCGGGGCTTCCGGCTGCCGGGCTCCCGTGCGGCGATCTCCAGCAAACACACGCTCGCGCTGACCAACTCCGGCGGGGCCACCGCCGACGAGGTCGCGCAACTCGCCCGACTGGTGGAGGCTCGGGTGCAGTCCGAGTTCGGCGTGATCCTGCAACCCGAGCCCGTGCTGGTCGGCCTCGACGCCTAGCCCCGCCCATGGGCGCCCTCCGCCCGCCCCTGCTCGGTCCCGTTCCTCTCGCGCGTGCGGGAGAATGGCCGGTTCCGCGGTCTCCAGAGCGACGATTCACCCGCACGCGCGACTGTGGAACCCCGAAGCCGGGCTCAGCCGGCTCGGCGGAGCGTGGCGATGATGCCGATCACGATGAGCAGGAGTCCGACCACGATCACGCCGCCGAGCAGCCAGAGGGTGGGATCGGCGGGAGTCGGCACCAGCACTCCAAGCAACACGTAGCCGGCCAGGGTGAGGAGGATGACACCCCAGACGATCGTGCCGAACAGGGGACGGCGGCGGGGCCGCACGGATGCCTCGGGGTACGCCGGTCCGGCGCGGACCGCCGCCACGGGCGCGACCGGATACGGCGGTGCCGGGGCGAGGTAGGGCGGCTCGGGTGGCAGATCCGGCGGATCCGGTGGGCGCGGATGCGGCGGATTCACCGTGAGGGGAACCGTGAGTCCGGCGTCGTCGAGGCCGGCATCGTCCGGATGCCGACGGGTGGGTGCCGTGTCGACGGGGTCGGAGGCCGGTGCCGCCGCGGACCGCTCGACGGATGTCTCCATCGTGTAATCGGGGATGGGACCCGGAAAGGCGATCATGTGCGCCGCGGACGAGCGGGTGGTCTCAACCGCCACCTCGTGACCGTCCTCGCCGGGTCCGCCGGACTCGGCGGGTGCGGGGTCCGGTGCCGCGGTGACGGAGGTGACGGAAGTGACGGCATCCGTGGGCTGATCGTCGACCGGCGGGTTCTGATCGTCGGTCGGCGGGTTCTGATCGTCCGGCGGCTGGTCGTGCGGCTGGTTCGGGTCAGGGGTCACGGTCATGAGGGTTCCAGACGGGAGGGGCCGACGACGGTGACCTGGCCGAGCGCCGTCCAGACCCGGATGCGGGCCACGGCGGGGGTGTCGTCGTCGTTGAAGGTGCGCGAGTCGTAGAAGAAGACGCCGCCCTGCTGCACGGTGGCCGCGCCGCCGACGTAATCGATCCCGCCGGCCAGGGCATTCGTCTCCAGCTGCACCGGCCGGTCGCGCGGCAGGATCAGCTCGGTGACGCCCACCCCCATCCAGACGTCGATCGTGCGGTCCTCCGCGCCCGCCGCGTCGAGGGCGCTGAGATCGATGATCGCCCGGCCGGAGAGCACGGCGTAGCCCGGGGGCGCAGCATCGGCGTCGGCACCGACCGTCCAGACCGGGGCCCCGACCGGGAAGAACGCGGTGCCGCTCGGGAACACGCCCAGCAGCACCAGGGCCACCGCCGCGAGGAAGGCGAAACCGCCCAGGGCGCCGCCCTGCTTGCCGCGGATGCCCAACACGATGATGCCGAGGGCCAGCACACCCAGCGTGACGGCCAGGCCGACCAGCAGCGCGGCATCCGACCAGTTGCCGCCCGACCACACGCCGGCGGCCACGGCGCCGCAGAGCAGCGCCAGCCCGAGCACGATCGCGCTGAAGCCGGCCCCGGGGCGGCGGTCGCGCCAGGAGCCGCGCCCGGGCG